>CAZXIP010000001.1:0-51131 GCA_964640755.1 uncultured Smithella sp.
TATAAATAACACTTGTGTTTTTTCGATCTTACCGCTAATAAATCAAAAAATATGATGAATGAAAAGAGGGTCAGGATAGGCGTATTATCGGATACGCATGTTTCCGGCTTTGATGAAAACTTAAAGAGAATTATCGACGAAAATTTTTCCGATGTTGATATGATTTTTCATGCCGGAGATTTAGTCGAATTATCAGTCCTGACGCTTTTCGGCGATAAGGAAGTACGGGCAGTCTGCGGAAACATGGACAACCGGCGGGTAAAAGAGGAACTTCCTGAACAGCTGCTGATGGAGATCAACGGGTTTAAAATAGGACTGATCCATGGCTGGGGGTCTCCTGAGGGGATGGAAAGAAAACTCGCGGCGAAACTCGGTCCTCTCGATTGCATTGTCTTCGGTCATACGCATTATCCGGTGAACAGGAGCATAGACGGCGTTTACTTTTTCAATCCAGGGTCGGCGGTCGATAAACGCTTTGCAAAATCCAGAAGCATCGGGATTCTGGAAGTGGGCGATGATTTGGCAGGCAGGATCATCACTGTCAAATAATCCTATTCGATCCCGGTTACGCGGGATGAGCCTCGATTTTCTGTAGCTTACTACGGAATGGTAACATTCATTCCATGCCTCGACAGCTTGCTGCGAGGTGATTGATTATGATCAGGAACTGAAAATATGGAAACAATGTTTGCGCCCTGGCGAATGGAGTATCTCGTGTGTGAAAAGAAGGAAGGTTGTGTGTTTTGTAAATGTTCGGTCCGGTGTGACGATTACATCGTTTATGAAGGAAAGACGTGTTTTGTCATGCTAAACCGATATCCGTATGTCAATGGTCATTTGATGATCATTCCCGAGCGTCACCTGGATGATATCTCAGAATTGACCGCGGAAGAGCGCAGGGAGATATTTGCCCTTCTGGATACCGCTGTCAAAGTATTGAAGGATGCCATGAGCCCGAATGGCTTCAATGTCGGCATGAATCTGGGAAAGGCCGCCGGAGCCGGCATCGCCGAACATGTTCACGTTCATGTGATACCGCGCTGGGAAGGTGACACCAATTTTATGAGTGTGGTCGGTAATGTTCGCGTTGTCCCGGAAGACCTGGCCACAACCGCCGCAAAACTTGCACCGCTATTTAAAAAGTATTCTCAGGAGGTTTGAATGCCATGAAAATATTTTATTTAATTCTGACGATCCTCTTTGCATTTTTTATTGTGACTTTTTCCCAGTTCAATGCAGCGCCTGTAACCATCAAATACTACTACATCCAGGATATCGTTGTTCCTGCCTATATGCTCATTTTTGTTGCCCTGCTTGTGGGGGTGATCATTACGGGCCTGCTGGGTGTTGTGGAAAGATTCCGCCTGAATCGAACCATCAGCCGGTTGAACAAAACAGTCAGGGATCTGCGTAAGGAGTTGAGAGACCACGAAGCGCCGCCCATGATTGAAGAAAGCAAGAAAACACCAGAACCTTCTCCATCTCCATGACTGCACAGCCGGAATTTATCACCGACGCCTCTCTCGCGGGGCTCGCTAAATGGCTCAGGCTGCTGGGGTATGACACCGTCGTTTACAGCGGTCAGGCAGGCCGTCCGATGATGAGGCAGGCACAACACCAGAAACGCATCCTGTTGACCCGCAGAACAGATATGCTCGAGCGGCAGTTTTCAGGGGATATGTTTCTGTTGCCGGCGGCAAGCACAGGCCGGCAGCTCAGTTTTATTATCCGTAAGCTGTCATTAAAAATCGATTATGAAAACATGTACAGAATTTGTCTGATCTGCAATTCAAAGCTTCATCCGGCCACGCGTGGGGATGTTCATGATCTGGTTCCGCCTTTTGTCTACGAAAATTACGATCGATATAACCTTTGCGAGAGCTGTGGAAAGATTTACTGGCCCGGAACGCACGTTCGGAACGCTCTGCAGTTTCTCAAAGACAACGATATCACCATACCGGTGGATGATCACACACAGTAAATCGACTACGGTCCCGTCGTCTGTATGGATAACCGTAATATCTCATGGAGGCGAATGCCCGCCGACAATTGCTTTTTATGGTGATATGGCGCAGTCGCGGTCATCGCCCTTGATTTTTTCGATGGCGTGGGGAATTGCCGGCAGAAGAACGGCAAGGTTCTCCGTGGCGCCTTTGGGGCTTCCGGGGAGGTTGATGATTAACGAATGGCCGCGAATGCCGGCAACCGCCCTGGAAATCATGGCATGGGGTGTAATGTTCATGCTGGCGATTCTCATGGCTTCGGCCATTCCGGGAATTTCTTTATCCAGAACGTTCAGAGTGGCATCCGGTGTGAGGTCCCGGGGGCTGACCCCTGTTCCGCCCGTGGTCAAAATCAAATCCATTTTTTCCACATCGGCAAATTGAATGATCGCTTTTTGTATCTGGTCTGTTTCGTCGGGAATGATGAGGGTATGCTTAACTTCAATAGCGGCTCCCGCAAGCATTTCTGCAATTGCGGGGCCGCTTAAATCCTGCCTTTTGCCCTGAGAGCCTTTATCGCTGACTGTTATGACGGCGGCATAGAACATGAAGGGTTACGTCTCTGCTTCTTTTTTGGATTCGGCAATAATTTTATCCGCGATGTAGGAAGGAACTTCTTCATAATGCGAATCAGTATAGGTGAAATTGCCGCGGCCACTGGTCATTGAGCGCAGATCAGGGGCGTATTTTAAAATTTCCGCAAGGGGGACCTGGCCTTTAATAATTTGGTTGGTGCCGTTTGTGTCCATACCCAGAACTCGTCCACGCCGGCTGTTAAGATCACCGATGACGTCGCCCATGTATTCATCAGGGACTTCGATGGCAATATTCACGATGGGCTCCAGAAGAATCGGCTGACATTCCATGACGCCTTTCTGAAACGCCATGGATCCGGCAATTTTAAAAGCCATTTCCGATGAATCGACTGTGTGGTATGAGCCGAAAACCAGCGATATTCTGAAGTCCACCACGGGGTAACCCGCGATTACGCCTTTGGCTGCAGCTTCCTGAATGCCTTTGTCTACGGCCGGGCGGTATTGCCCGGGAATAACACCGCCAACGATCTTATCCAGGAATTCATAGCCTCCACCGCGCGGTAAGGGTTCAATGTCAATCGTACAATCACCAAACTGGCCTCGTCCACCGGACTGTTTCTTGTATCGTCCCTGAACATTGGTTTTTCCTTTAATGGTTTCAAAATAGGGAACTTTCGGTGTGTTCAGGTTGACTTCAACGCCGAATTTTCGTTTCATTTTCTCCACGTTGACTTCAATATGCACCTGTCCCATGCCGGAGAGAATCATTTCCTTGGTCTGGACGTTGCGTGAAAAAACAATGGTCGGGTCTTCTTCCGTCAGGCGGTGGATGGAAGAGGCAATCTTGTCTTCGTCGCCGCGTGATTTGGGTTCTACGGCAAAAGACATAATCGGTGGTGGAATGGCAACTTTTTCGAATACGATGGGCGCTTTTTCGAAGCAAAGGGTGTCGCCGGTAATGGTTTCCTTCAGTTTGGCGACGCCGGCGATGTCTCCGGGAATAAGTACTTCTGCCTGTTTCTGATTTTTGCCTTCCAGAAAGAAAATATGACCAAATTTTTCCGTGATTTTTTTCGAAGAGTTATAAACCGCAGAATCGGAATTGAGTTTGCCGGAATAAACCCGGAACAACGTCAGCCTACCGGCGTAGGGATCGGCGATGGTTTTGAAAACAATGGCGGAAAAAGGAGCATCTTCCGACGGCTGTCTTTCTTCAATGCTGTCCGTGCCCGGTTTTTGACCTTTCACAGGTCCGCGATCAACGGGTGAAGCGAATGAACTGACGGCCAAATCCATCAACATCGTCACGCCGATGCCTTTGACGGCTGAACCGCAGATGACGGGAATAACACTTCCCGACGATACACCTTTTCTCAATCCGGCTTTAAGCTCATCGGCGGAAAGTTCACCGGCTTCCAGATATTTGTTCATCAGTTCGTCATCGGCCTCCGCGATATCTTCCACCATGGATGCACGAAGCGCATTCGCTTCATCCATCAAATCGGCTGGTATTTCGGATGCTTTGCCGACGCCTTTGTTGTCGGCGAACGTATAGGCTTTCATGTTGATTAGATCAACAATCCCCTGAAATTTATCTTCCGCGCCGATGGGCAGGCAAAGGGGGGTTGCCTTCTTCTTAAGCTTAGTTTTGATGCTTTCCAGCACCTTGTTGAAATCGGCCCTTTCACGGTCCATGCGATTTATGAAAATCATGCGGGGGAGGGAATATTCATTGGCCAGTTCCCAGACTTTCTGTGTCTGGAATTCAACGCCTCCAACCGAATCAATCACCACCACCGCGTTGTCCACAATGCTGATCGAACACTTGATGTCAAAGGTAAAGTTGGAGTCGCCCGGCGTATCGACAATGTTGATTTTATGTTTATCCCATTCAATAAAATTGGCTGCGGACGATATGGAAACGTGTTTTTTCTGCTCTTCCGGTTCAAAGTCCATGGTGGATGAACCGTCGTCAACGCGTCCCAGACGCTCATTTTTCCCGGAAACATATAACAGGGATTCACAAAGAGAGGTTTTGCCTGTTCCGCCGTGGCCGATTACAGCCACATTTCTGAGAGATTTGGATTCGTACTTTGCCATGAAAACTCCTTTCGATATCTCAACAAGATCAGCAAAAAACTGCTGAAACAGGTTCATACAGAATGCGGGGTTTTTAGCCTATCCGGCAGTGAAAATCAAGGTAATTTTCCACAATTGACAATTTTCAGAAAATTCTTGTGCCAGTAACATCAGTGCATCAAAAGGCTGTTATGATCTACCTTTTGAGCAGATGTTTCTCACCCAGTTTCATGGGGTAAAATACCGCAAATATGCAGAGAAACAGGGCAAAAGTGAAGGATAGAACCAGTCGGGTGATTTGCGTCAGGGATAAGCTTTGGCCGTGCAATTTTGCCATAAAGATTCTATAAACCGGCCCTGCCTCCAGGATAATTACGGAAGCGATCAGACCGAAACTGAGGAGCATGAAAAGGAGCCCACCAAAGCTGGTAGCCGACATGGCAGGATTTTCGGATTTGAAATCAGGGTAGCGGGCACCCAATCCAACAGCCAGCGCGACGATTGCCGGAACCAGGCAAAATATCGTCAGGACTGATAAAAACATCATGAACGGTGTAACTCTCAACAGAATATTCGATGCGATGATGAGCGTTTCCGTGAGTAAAAGCAGCGGCAGATAGTAGAGAAAAAACTTAATCCAGAGAAATGTCTTCATCGAAACAGGTGCCGATTGGATAATCCAGAACGCTTCACCTTCCATGCTGACGGCAGGAAAGACAAATCGGGCGGCGATTGCCGAAAGGACAAAGGCCGAAAGCCCGACATTTAAGAAAGAAAATACATTTTGCAGATAGACGGTTTTGATCGGTGACCGATCCAGGGGCAGGACGGAGAAATTATACAGGTAAATCACGATCAGCGCGCAGATGAGAAAAAGCTGCGGCCATTGAGTGGAATCCCTGAAGAACGATCGCAGCTCCTTGACGGCAAACGCCCTGGCCGGTCTTGAAAGAAAATTAAGCAGGCCTTCCCAGCTGTGACCGCTGAATTTTACCGGTTTGAAAAGCCTTTTGGCTGTCGTTTGAGCGCGCGAGAAACCGCGGAAATAAATGGCACCCGCAGTTGTTTCGTTTATGAAGAGAAGGAACAGAACACAGCTGGCCGAAAGAGCCATATTCAATATCGAACCGCTCCATTCGCTTTTAAGTGCAAAACGCACTGTATCTGTTATCCAGGTCGTCGGCAGATAAGGCAGGCTGAGCGCCTGCATGGAATTCAGATACAGCACAACTGAAGCAAAACTATCCGGATTGACGAGCTGTTCCGGTTGGATCATTCTCAAAACAACAACGAGCAGCACCGCCAGCAAAACTCCCAGAATGACAAAAAGGGTTCGTATTTTGCCCGCGGGAAGTATTGCGGCCCCCAGCAAAACAACCATGCTGCTCAGGCCTGAGGCGATCAGGCACATGCAGACAATGGCGGCAAGCGTGATCAGATAATAAAAAATGCCAGCATGATAAACCAGACCGTAGGATAAAAAAACGGGAAGGCTGAAAGCAACCACCATCCAGGATGAATCGAAGGCGCTGATGAGCCACCTTGATCTGAAAATATCAACCATCGAAACCGGCAGGGAATGCAGCAGGGATAAATCACGACTCAGATACAGATGGGACAGGCTGTTGATGATACTGCTGAAAAGCAGAAGGGTGAAGAAGGTAACGATCATCATGGAAAGAAGCTTGATGGCCAGAATATCGCCAAAATCCTGTACGCTCTGGAAATAGGTCAATACCCGGTAAAAGATCAGAAAAGCCCCTGTCCAGAAAATCAGACCAATGAATAAAAAAAAGAAAAACCGTGACCGGCGGCTGTTTTGAACACCGGGCCTCGCGGAAAGCAGCCGGGGGGTCAATAATGTCAAAGCTGTATTTTTCATGGGACTATACTTCCCTTACTAATGTCAGAAACACTTCTTCCAGCCTGGCCTCGCCGGTTTTAGCAGCCAGGTTCAATTCGGCAACCGTGCCCTCGGCGATGAGGGTTCCTTTATGGATAACACCGATTCTATCGCAAAGATCTTCCGCCAGGCTCAGAGTGTGGGTGGAGACAAAGACAGTGACCTTTTGTGCGGCCAATCCTTTGAGAATATCCCTGACCATTCGGACGGCTTCGGGATCCAGACCGACCATCGGCTCATCAATGACCATAACTTTCGGATCATGGAGCAGCGCCGCCGCAATAATCAGTCTTTGTTTCATACCGTGAGAATAGGCTTCAATGATTTCATTCGCCCAGTCCCATAGAGAGAATTGTTTTAAAAGCTCTTCCGATTTTCGAGAGAGATCCTGAAAGTCGACATGATAGAGGTCACCGATAAATTTAAGAAACTCCATGCCGGTCAGTTTCTCATACAGAAACGGTCTGTCCGGCACAAAACCGATCATCTTTTTGGCGGCAACGGGTTCTTTGTGGACATCGATCCCGGAAATGATGACACTTCCGGCAGTTGGTTCGATAATGCCGCCCATCATGCGGATGGTTGTGGTTTTCCCCGCGCCATTCGGCCCGATAAATCCATATATTTCTCCGGCAGCCACATGTAAACTCAAATGATCGACAGCCAGCGTCGTTCCATAATCCTTGGTCAGTTGTTTGAGTTCAATCATTATTTTGCTGAGATAACCTCCAGTTTTATTTTACCCATCACACCAAGCAGATCCAGTTGCTGGCTTCCTTCACCGCGCACCAGCCGTATATGGGTCACATCGGCAGGAATCTGGTTGAAAACAGCATCGGCGGTTACCCATTGTCCAACATAGGCAAGATTCCAGGCATGATAATAAAAACGTCCATTGAGATAAACCAGCCCTGTTTCAATCTGGGCCGGCACACCGACGGAGCGCAGCAGGGCGGCGGTTAAAACCGCGTGTTCATTGCAGTCGCCCGTCCTGTTTTTTAAAACTTCCAATGCATTGGGAACCGATAACACAGGCTTTTTCTGGATATTTTTATAAACCCAGACAACGATTTTGCGCATTTTGTCAGAGGGGGAATCCCCGGGTGAAACAATATTCTCTGCCGCGGCTTTTATTTGCGGGTGGTCACTTTGTACTAAAGGCGAAGGTTTCAGAAACTGATGGAAAAGGGGCGGCATTTTCGTATCGGGTGAAGTCTCCGTGGAAATGAATTCCCGAGAGATCGTCAGAAGACCCTGATGGAATTTTTGACGACCGCCGTTGAGTATCAGTCCAGAATGATTAATGTTACTGATTTTGATTGTTATTTCAGTTAAACTTGACGGGTCGGCAAGCTTTTGGTTGGAAGGTATTGAGGCGACTTGTGTAAAATCAACGGCGCTGTTCATGGCAAATTCTTCGTTTGCCTGTTCGGCGCTGACCTTTTCCATGGATAGACCCAGGATACCGGATTCTTTCAATACTTCACCGTTCTTGGCCAGCCAGGCACAATTTTTGGCGCCCATAAAATCGGCACAGAATTTTTGCGTCAGGACGCGCTTTCCCATAATTGGGATTATTTCATCCGCGTTGCGGGTCACTGATATTTTGCGGATCCCCAGGGTGGACGGATCAAATATGCTAAACGCATAGGTTTGATCTTTTTCAAGGCCTGTTCGGAATGCGGCTTCATAAATATTGCCGCTGATATGGGGAATGTCACTAATCGGGATAATGATATTTTCTTCTGCGCTGGGGAGCCCGGCATATAAAATGAGTTTATCTTTGTTGATGTATCCGCGGGCGTTGAAACGGAATAAACTTGAGTTGAGTTGAAAATTAAATGAGGAAAAGGTCATGTCGGGATTTAGTTCCGTTTCCGTGGATATTTGGAGCGCCTGGGTGATGCCCATCGTATTGATCTGCATGGTGACATTTTCCGTCGTCTGATAGCGGCCATTTTCGAGTGCATGGTATGTTCGACGGATGACGCCGATTTTTTTCCTGTTTTGATAAATATTCATCCAGGATTCGGGCTGACGTGCAATTTCAGCCATCGGACTTAAGGGGACTGGTGCGGGCTGATCCTTAAAAAAATCCAGCCGAACGGCCAGCAGGACAAGAAAAACTAAAGTGACTCCAATACCCCAGGCCGTATTCCATTTTATTTTTGCCATGTTCAACAATCTTTCTACAATATCAGGGCAATTGCCATATAAATAATTATATACACAGGATAGCAATCGGTCAACAGACAGTATTAAGCTACATAATGATGTCAAAACATATCAAAACAATTACTTGACAAATACAGTCCAAAAATATAAGCAGTTAAATTCTTGTTTCTAAGGCTCGATTACGGTGGCTCCCCCATCTGGCAGAGACTCTTCCAAATGCGGGGATTTTTTTATAGTGAGACCCGAGGTTCAGAAACGAAGTGCGCTGAAACTCGCTGGTCGAACTATCCCGCGAAGCGGGTAGGGATAATAGACACCTCACGCAGGCGTGCAGCATGATAAATTAAGAGTGGAGTATATTTAAGAGAGGAAAGTGAAATGAAGTTCGACGATCAGAAAATCCGCAATATCGGAATCAGTGCGCATATCGATTCCGGTAAAACCACACTTAGCGAAAGAATCCTTTTTTACACAAAACGGATTCACGCCATTCATGATGTGAAAGGCAAAGATGGTGTGGGCGCGACCATGGATTCCATGGACCTGGAAAAAGAAAGAGGCATAACAATCGCCTCTGCCGCTACGTATTGTGAGTGGAAAGGGCATGAAATTAATATCATTGATACGCCCGGCCACGTCGATTTTACCATTGAAGTGGAACGATCCCTGCGCGTTCTGGACGGTGCAATCCTGGTTTTGTGTTCAGTCGGCGGTGTTCAGTCGCAGTCCATTACCGTTGATCATCAGATGAAGCGCTACAAAGTTCCCTGCATCGCGTTTATCAACAAATGTGACCGCAGCGGCGCCAATCCTTTCCGTGTGATTGAACAGTTACGTTCCAAACTGGGTCACAATGCCGTTGCCATGCAGATTCCCATCGGGCTGGAAACAGACCTGCAGGGCGTGGTTGATCTGGTGGCCATGAAGGCCATGTATTTTGACGGCGATAAAGGTGAAGATATTCGCATCGAAGAAATTCCGCAACAGCTATTCACCGAAGCCAAAACAAAAAGAGAAGAACTCATCGAGGCCGCATCATTATTTTCCGACGAACTGACGGATGCCATTTTAGAGGAAAAAGAAATTACCTCCGAATTGCTTTATGCCGCAATACGCAAAGGAACATTAAAAAGAGAGCTTACACCTGTCTACATGGGATCGGCCTACAAAAATAAAGCCATTCAGCCCCTGCTTGATGGTGTGACATATCTTTTACCCACACCGTCCGAAGTGGAAAACATCGCCCTTGATATGGATAATAATGAAGAGCCGGTTGTATTGACCAGCGATTCGGAAAAACCGATTGTGGCACTGGCGTTCAAACTGGAAGACGGCCAGTACGGCCAATTAACCTATATTCGTGTTTATGAAGGAACCGTGGAAAAGGGTACCACGATCGTTAATGTGCGGAATGGAAAAAAAGTCAAGGTCGGCCGTGTTGTTCGAATGCACGCCGATCAGATGGAAGATGTTGATCATCTGCGCGCCGGTTACATTGGTGCTTTATTTGGTATTGAATGTTCGTCAGGCGACACATTTGTATCACCGGGCATCAATATGACGATGACCTCCATGTATGTTCCCAAGCCGGTTATCTCGCTGGCTATTGTGCCGAAGGACAACAAGGCCCAAATGGCCATGTCCAAAGCGCTTAACCGTTTTTCCAAGGAAGATCCGACATTCAAAACCTATGTCGATCATGAAACCAACGAAACCATTATTGAAGGTATGGGCGAGCTGCATCTGGACATCTACGTGGAAAGAATGAAGCGCGAATACAATGCGGAAGTCACAACGGGCAATCCCCGCGTGGCTTATCGTGAAACTATCACGCAGCGGGCGGATTTCAACTATACGCATAAAAAGCAAACAGGCGGCTCCGGACAGTTCGGACGCATTGCCGGCTACATTGAACCGATCAGCGATGCGGAATTTGTATTTGAAAATAAAATTTTCGGCGGTTCAATCCCCACGCAATATATTCCTGCCTGCGAAAAAGGTTTCAAACAGAGTATGGCAAAGGGACCCAAGCTGGAGTTTCCGATTACCGGAGTTAAGGTCGTCATTAATGACGGCGCCTCGCATGCGGTGGATTCATCAGATATGGCTTTCCAGGCGGCTGCCCGTGGCGCTTTCAAAGAAGCGTATCTGCGAGCCAAGCCGGTAATTCATGAGCCGATTATGAAAGTTGTTGTCGAAAGCCCGGTTGAATTTCAGGGACCGGTCATGGGGCTGCTCAACCAGCGCCGCGGTATGATTATCGGTTCGCAGGACGAAGGGGTCATGTGTGTAATTGAGGCTCAGGTGCCGCTGGGGGAAATGTTCGGTTTCTCAACTATCCTTCGTTCATCCACGCAGGGCAAAGCACAGTTTACTATGGAGTTTGCTCTTTATCGTCAGGTGCCGCAGTCGATTGCGGAAAAGATCGCCCTCGAAGTCGCTCAGAACAAGAAGACGGCAGCTTAAAAAGGTTCAAGGCGATTTGATGGTGGTTGGAAGAGCTTTAAGACGGGAAGACAATGTTATCCATTTAACTTATGAGGATATTATTATGATCAGAAAAGAAATCATTCAGCGCAATCCACTGCTCAATCTGGGATTTGAGAACGATTATATTTTAAAAAGCGGTGGTTTTGGAGCAGTTTTAGCCCATGCAGGTGTAGGCAAAACGGCTTTGCTTGTTCAGATGGCGCTTCATGCCATGATGCACGAACAGCCCGTTTTGCATGTGAGTCTGAATGACGCTGTCAGCAAGGTAGATGTCTGGTATCGTGAATTATTCAACGATATGGCTTCTAAATATGACTCTACCGAAGTGACGGAGTATTGGGAAAACATCCTCAATTACCGTTTTATCATGACGTTTCGCGTGGAAGGGTTCAGTGTTCCGAAGCTGGAAGAACGCCTTACCGACTTGATGCAGCAGAATATTTTCAAGCCCTACGTGATCATTCTGGATGGATTAAAATTTGATGAATCCGGGCGTGGTCTCCTTCTGGAACTGAAGGAATTGGCCAAAAAATATGCCATGCGAATCTGGTTTACCATTCACACGCATAGACACGTACCGCCCAGGGAAGACGGGCTGCCGCTTTCATTTCGGCACGTCGAAGACCTGTTTGATGTTCTGGTGCAGTTGGTTGCCGAAGGACCGGAAGTTTACATCAAGGTTCTCAAGGGCCGGTCTTCCGAAGCAAAGCAGGATGTCCTGCTTTTAGATCCGGCGACCATGTTGATTAAAGTGTAAAACAACATTATTGTTTCTGCAGTGACACATTCAGTCATCGAAGCCTGAACCGGGGATTGACATGCCCTATAACCGGCTGTGTAATGAGAAAAGTCCATATCTGTTGCAACATGCTCAAAATCCGGTGGACTGGTATCCCTGGGGGGAAGAAGCCTTTGAAAAGGCTCACAGGGAAGACAAGCCTGTCTTCCTGTCCATAGGGTATTCCACCTGCCACTGGTGTCACGTCATGGAACGTGAATCCTTCGAGAATCTGGAAATCGCCGGCCTTCTGAATGACTCGTTTGTTAACATCAAAGTTGACCGCGAGGAGCGGCCTGAGATTGATGCCGTTTACATGAAGGTTTGCCAGGTCATGACACAAAGCGGCGGCTGGCCCCTGACCATCATCATGACCCCGGATAAACAACCTTTTTTTGCCGCGACCTACATTCCCGATGTGAGTAAATATGGCCGTGCCGGCCTCAGGGAGATGATCCCCGCAATCAAAAAACTATGGCAGGAGAAACGCGCTGATCTTCTGTCCGATGCATCAGAAATTACCAGGGCAGTGCGTCACTTGCCGACCACCGGCTCACAGACTCTTGGTGAAGAAACCATGCATCGGGCTTATCAGTCTTTATTGACCGGTTTCGACAGGACTTACGGCGGATTCGGCCGCGCGCCGAAATTTCCCTCACCGCACAATTTCTTTTTTCTGCTGAGATACTGGAAGAGAACCGGGTCTGAACAGGCTTTACGCATCGTGGAACACACCTTGCAAAACATGCGGCGGGGCGGAATTTATGATCAGATCGGGTTCGGTTTTCACCGCTATGCGACGGACGAACGATGGACGCTGCCCCATTTTGAAAAGATGCTCTACGATCAGGCGCTCATGGCGCTTGCTTTCATCGAAGTTTACCAGGCGACGGGTAAAAAGGAATACGAAATCTCGTCCCGTGAAATTTTTACCTACGTGCTGCGTGACATGACGGATGACGAGGGCGCTTTTTATTGTGCCGAAGATGCGGATAGCGAAGGGGTGGAAGGGAAATTTTATATGTGGTCCCCGGAGGAGGTCCGAGGCATTCTCACACAAGACGAAGCGGCCCTGTTTTTATCCGACTACCGGCATGAAGCTGACCGGTTCGTGCAGGGGATGCAGGAATTACCGGAAGGCCAATTCATTCCGCATCTGAAGATGATATCAGATGTCAATGAAAAGAACGTCACAACAGACGGGTCCGGCAAAATAGAGGTTATTCGGAAAAAGCTTTTTGAACACAGGGAGCAGCGGATCCACCCGCATAAAGACGATAAGATTCTGACGGACTGGAACGGCTTGATGATTGCGTCTTTGGCGCGAGGTGCGCAGGTTTTTAACGAACCTGAATATGCCAGGGCGGCTCTTCGTGCGATGGGATTTATCACCAAAACCATGCGGGACAAAGAGGGCAGACTGCTGCACCGGTACCGTAAAGGGCAGGCGGCGATTGCCGGGAATGTAGATGATTATTCTTTTTTGATCTGGGCGCTTCTTGAACTTTACGAAACGACGTTTGATGCCGGGCATTTGGTTCAAGCGCTCGAATATCAGTCTCACCTGTTTGCCCGTTTCCGGGATGAGCTAAGCGGAGGATTCTTTTTTACACCCGATGACGCTGAAATGCTCCTGATGCGCCCGAAAGAACTTTACGACGGCGCCGTCCCTTCGGGCAACTCTGTTGCGTATATGAACGCCCTCCGCCTGTCCAGAATAACCGGAAATGCCGATATAGGAGAAAAGGCAGAGGAAATTTACAGGGCTTTTGGTACACCGGTAGAGGAGATGCCTACCGCTTTTACCCAGTTTCTGTGCGGACTGGACTTTGCTCTCAGGCCTTCAAAAGAAGTGATTATCGCTGGAGAAATCAACAGCGAGGACACCAGGAATATGATGAGTGCATTGAGAAAAAGTTTTGTGCCGAATAAGGTCGTGGTGTTTTTACCTGATGGTCCCTCAAGGCAGGAGATGGAGGCTATAGCGCCGTTTCTGAAATCTTATTCAAGCGATCACGGACATGCAACAGCCTATGTCTGTTCAAATTACAGCTGTTCACCTGCAACGACTGATCCCGGAAAAATGATGGCCCTGCTGAAAGATGATGGATGATTACTTGCCGAGGCAGTCTGATCTGCCTTTGCCCTGGCCTTCGGTGGTTTCCTTTTTCAGGATTCCGTCGTCAAAAGTAAGGGCATAGATAAAATCGTTTTCACCGCAGTTGTAATGCCAGACTTCCACTTTGTTGCCGCATTTCTTCGATCTTATCTTTTTCCCTTTTATATCGGTGCGGATCGTGGTTTGAGGATCTTCACAGGCTTTTTCTTTTGAAGTCGGTTTGCCGCAGGTAACCAAAACCTGCATCTTTGTGTCCCCGCTGGTGACAAGGCCGTTTCCACAGCGGAAGGCAGCTGTGTCAGTGCAGAAGAAAAATATCATGACAAAACTGATTAGAATTATTTTGTTGATATTCAACGTTTATCCTTTCTTTCTTAAATCATTAATCAGCACAAGATATTCATACTTGTAGAGATCATGCACAAACTGCTGGATAATTTCCTGCTCATCGGAAAGCGGGGTTGGCGATTGCAGGGCGGCTTTCAGCCTGTCGTTGAAGTCAAGTGGAAAGAGATCGATATATTGGCCCCGGATAACACGATAACGGAAGGAACGCGCTATTTTCTGGAGATGGGAAAATTTCACGGTGAATTCATCGTGGCCCTTGAGCGTTATTCTTTCGGGTATCCCCCGCGCTGTGAACTGATGCTGAGGAAAATGAGCATTATTCATTGACGCTTCACAGCTGTGTTCACTGATATAAATATAGGGAATGTCTGCTCCGCATAATTTTTCCACAACTTCCATCGCTCCGATGTTAATATTTTCTTTCGGGGCAAATTCAAGATCAAATTCTTCCATGTAGTCTTTCATTCGCTTTATGGAGCGAATCGTTTCCGGATCATTTTGTTCCGGTTGGCTTTCATCAAAGACGAGGGTGGGAAAATCTCCAAGATTCTCATTCAGAACCACAAAATCAAACGATCGGAGATCGGACAGGGATATCTTCAAAAAATCCATTTCCCGGAAATTCACAGGGAATCCGCTGAGGGTTTCCTTTTGCTTCTCCAGAAGGAAAGGAGAGATATCCAGCATGGTTGCCTGGAAATGAGGGGCCAGAGACAGAAAATCACGCATCAGATAGCCCAGCCCCCCACCGACTTCCAGTACGTTTTTCAGACGGTCAAAAGGGATAATTTTTTCCAAAGAATGGAAAAGTTGCACTCCGAAGGACTCCCTGTTTTTCAAAACCTGGCGGCAGGGACTGTCTTCCGGGTGAAGCGCATTGCAGACAGTTAATTCCCACCCCAGCGTATTCAGGGTGCGAATATGGTAATCATTTGTTGTGTTTAGAGTATAGCCCATATGTAAAAATTTTATCAGTCTTTATGAAATGTTCGATTTTTCGTCTTGTAATTCAGATCAGTGGAAAAATCAATAATGAATATTCTTGTCCGCTTTTACTTTGTCGTAGGAAAGCGCTTTTGAAGCTCGGGAATCAGCTTTGTTCGAATATTTTCGGAATCGCTATATTTTTTTGTATAGGTGCTGGAAAAACGCAGCAGACACGTTGGTGTCTGATCGATTTCATAACGTTTGATTGTTGCTGACCATTCATTGTATACGGGTTTCGGATCCATCGTTTTCAATGCGATGTTTTTGGATGTTAAAGCTGCAGATAAGAGAGGATCCTGATTGATTATGTTTTGTACGGCAAGTGAAAAAAGGACATGCCTTGCTTTCACGGCATTTTGATGATCTTTGCCGGCCGCTGCGGCATAAAGAAAATACTTCGAGTAAAGTGCAGAATATTTATGACCAGGGTAATCCACAAAGGTAATTTTAATATCGCCTCTGTTGAGAAGCCTTTCAATTTCCGGCCCCAGGTGTTTCTCTACAGATTGGCACGGAGGACAAAAGTAGTCCGTGAAGATGATCAGCTCCCATGCGCCTTTTCCATAAGAAGGGAGCACTGAATTTTCGCCCGCATAAGCGGGTGTGATGGACCCCGAAAAAGACAGGCAGACAAAGACGTAGCCGGCAAGTATCATGAACAGCATGGGCAGATGCTGGTTTTTGAGGAAAGGGATTCTTGCGTCTCCGAAAAAATATACCATTTTCTGGTACCATTTGTTTCTCATGCTGGATCTTTCATAGTTGATGATATACATCAAAAAAACCATGACGCCGAAAGACAGGCAATAAGGGCAGAAAATATTTTCCCTCAACTGAAAGGAAACCAGAAAAATTTCGACGCCGATGCCTGCCGAGACGAGCATGCGGATGAAATCGGCCTGCTTGAAAAGAGCCAGAAGGATGATGATACCCATATAACCTACACCAATATATTTGAGATCAATGCCGAAGATGTCACCGCGGAGGTAAGTGCAGGCGGTGTCGCATGATGCATAAAAAATCATAATGCCAATGCCGATCAATGCCAGTAAAACCGTCCAGATCAGCCGGTGTTGGAAAAATAACCTGTAAAGACGCATCTTTAATATTCTTTCCTGTGGATTATTTAGATTTGATTATAAATATTGGGTGTTCCAATGTCAATATAATCTTAAATGATCATAACGGACTTGACAGGGATTATATGATTATCCATAGTTTTCAGGACGAGTGTTAAGACTCTGCAGCCCACTGTGATATAATAATGTTCATTTCATATCTCGACAGCTTGCTGCGAGGTGGTTGATTGGGGAGGGTGGAAAACAACATGTCACAATATTCTGAAAAGTTAATCAGTCTTTTACGCAGCGACCATCCTGACCTTTCCGGCTGGACAATCATCTGTGCAAGCGACAGGGCCGTTGACCCGGTGCAAAACCTGATCCACAGAGAGCTTGGAGGCATTCTCCCGAAAGTTGAAGGTTTTCGTTCCTATGTTGCAGGGAGAATCAGCCAGCGCATGAAGCTGAAACCTTTGCCGGCTGATGAGGTACTTCTCTATTTTATCCAATTTATTGCGCAAAAATTTCCCGACGAAGCATATCCGGCTCGTCGTGCTGCAGACCTTCTTCCCCTTATTGCAAAGCTGTCGGAATATAACATTGGAAGAGACACGATTTGGGGATCTGAACGTTTTACCGAGGATGAGTGGTGCAGACTCGAGGAATACCTTGATACGGCGCGGGGTTTTCGCGAATGGCTTTCCGGGATCAATTTCTTCATGACAGCGCTTGAAGTATCGCGTCTTAATGAAATCACTCCCACAGAAAAGGAAATTTATATTGGACTTCCCGAGATAACACCGGTGACTGAACGATTTTACAGAAAGATCGGAAAAGAAAAGTTATTGGTTGACAAGCCGCTGTACGGTCTTGAACTGAAAGGGACTGAAAAACTTCCTTTTGACTCGGCAAAAAATCTTGTCCTGTCGTTTGGCGGTGACGTCGAATATTCGGAAGGTGCAGGCATCGAGCTGGTCAGGCTTGCCGGACTTCATGCCGTCGTTGACCTGGTGACAATGGAGGTTACAAAATTCCTTGAAGAACGGTCTGAAAATGATCAGATGCTGATATATCTGCTTGATGAGTCACTGACAACGATGCTCTGGAACAGATCGCTCCGACTGTTCGGAAATTCTGTCAACCTTGCCGTATGGCTGCCATTTTCGATAACGGCGGCAGCCAGAAGACTTTTGGCGGAAATAGAAGATGAGGGGTCATCAGGCCGGATTCCTGATTTTAAGAAATATGCTACCGCCTGCGCGGTGGAATTATCAAAAAACAGGGATCAGTATGTCCGCGAAGAGTGTGAGGCACTTGAGGCTGCCATATCCATTTCCACTCTCCTTGACGATTGGAAAGAAAGACTGGGGCGTCATCTGACCGATGCTGCGAAAATGCTCATTGATTCAAGAAAATTCCGCCTCACGGGAAGCAGGTCGGCACCGATCCAGGTTGTCGGATTCGGTCATGTTTCAGGAGAGAAATTCAGCAGAGGATTGATGCTTCCTCTCGACAGCGGAATCATGCCGACACAGCCCTTTGAAGGCCCTTTTATAAATCCGGTGCATGTGCCACAGTTGCGGAAAGGCGTATTTGAATATGAGGATCTTCTTTTCAGACAGATCCTCGCACAGGGTGGCAGGATTAAAATAGCGGCCGTAGACGACAAAATACGGGAAAGGACGCCGAGCCATTACATGAGTCTCCTTGCGCAGGAATTCGGGAAACCGGTCACTGCAACAGAATTTAAGGAATCGTTGTCAGCGAGGGGAAGCATTAAAAAACCTTCGATACCCGTTGACGATAATCTAAGGAACAAACTTAAAGATTTTACATATTCTTTTTCGAGCCTTTCAGAAATATTAGCTTGCCCGTTTTTGTTTTACCATCGATACATACTCAGGATGGACCCTCCGTCGTTTATGACTGATGATGAGAAAATAAATATGCGGATGGGAATATTTGTTCATCAATTCCTTCATCAACTATCAACCGCTAGAAAGGATTTGATGGATAACTGGGAGATTCTTTTTGATGAACTCTGGGAAAACGATGAGAATGCCCATACGAGAGACATGGACGGAATCAACATCTACATGCTTAACACAAAAATCTTATTCAAGGAAATATACGAGGATGAATTGGAGTCGGGAGAGCGAATCATCTTTGCCGACAATGCCATATCCTGTGAGGAAAAATTTAGTGGCAGGATTGCCGGGTACTATAAAATAACCGGACGGTCAGACAGGGTGGCTAAGATGTCGGGGTGCACCCAGGTTATTGATTTTAAATATTCAAAAAAGAAAAACAGTTTTAATATTTCTTCAAAAACAAACGTAGTGGAGCGATTCAAAGAAAATGGCATTCTGCACCCCGCAGCCCAACTGATGATCTATCACCACTTTATTGGAGGAGTGGATCGGGCCTTTTTTTATTTTCTGAAAGAATCGTCAAAAGACCGGGTGATGGCGCTTCCAGATGATCTGATCGCTGTGACGGATGATCTGATGTGTGCCATCAGGGGAAGGCTCGACGAAATCATCGGCGGAAACGAACTTGTGCCAGATCATGACTCGCAGGAGTGTGAATTCTGTCTGTTTCAGGCATTATGCGGAAGGGAAGCCTACTATAAAACATCGAGGAGGAATGGCTGATGCAAAGTATTCTTCTGAAAGCTTCAGCAGGTTCGGGAAAAACCAAAAGGCTCACCGATGAAGTGTTTCTTAGATTGTCCACCAAGGGGAAATTCATATACGCTCTGACATTTACCCGTGCCGCTACGACCGAAATGCGTTCCCGCATCATGGAAAAAATAGCATCAAAAAAGGACATGCCCCTGGTGGAGAAGCTGAGTCTCATTATGGAAGCCGGGCATGTCGGATACTCGACGATTGATTCTTTTTTTTACAGGCTTTTTGCCGCATCCGGTTACGCGCCCAAAATGGCTGACGAGAAGGCACAAATTGTCTTGTCCGATGAGATAGAAAGCCTTTTTCGTGACAGCGTAATGCGTCGCGGCAAGGCTGTCCAACTGATCATCACCGCCCGCGTATTGAGAACGGACCTTGAAGCCCTCTGGAAGCCCCTTGCGGATGAGCAGATTGTCGAACGCTGTTTGGATGATATGGAGAGGATTGATGACCTTGACACCCTTATAAAAGAAAACGGGATCTTAAGGAATGCGCTCGATTCTCTGAGTAAAAAGGCCGATGAATTGTCTGAAATGATGTCGTCTCGAATCAACAGCTGGGTCATTAATGCCCTTCATGATTATGAAAGCTTTATTTCCAGGACCGTTGCCTCACATGCTGACCTGGAAAATTACACCGGCCTCGGCAAGAAGATTTCATGGAATGAGAGCCCTTTCAATGATCTTAATGAGATTTTTAAACAATACCGCAAGACAGCCGAAAGGCTGTCCATAAACAAGTCTCTTCTTAGGGAACTGGCGGTTGCGCTTCTGTGTGCAATATATCTTGAGGCCGCACAGACGGTGAAGAGGGAAAAGGGTGCGATATTTTTCTCCGATGTGCGGAAAACCCTGCTGGCCCTTGATGGAAACGAATCCATTGAAAGACCGCGACTCATGAGCAACTACTTTTCCCTTGGGCTTGACAGAACCGAGCATCTGCTGATTGACGAATTCCAGGATACATCGAAAGGTGACATTAAAATACTGATTCCCCTTATTGAAGAGATCCTGTCCGGTTCTGGCGAGCACGGTGAGAGATCATTTTTTGCCGTGGGTGACTGGAAACAGATGATATACGGATGGCGAGGTGCAAACCGCGAGGCCCTGGAAGAGACACTTTCAAAGTATATAGCAGGCAATGTCATCCGGGAAAGCTCTCTTGAATTCAACTATAGAAGCACACCCCTTCTGATATCGTTCTTCAATAAACTTGTGGAAAATATTTTCACGGGACAAGAAAAAAGAGAAACACAGAAGCCTTCAGATGAGCCCCACAGCTTTGAAGGCTTGACAGAGGTGGGTCTTGTTCATCTTGAAAAGGAAGGCAATTTGGAAGCCCCCTTTTATCGCGCGATCGTTGAAGTCCTGAAACAGAAGAAATCGGAGTACGGCTGTCAGTGGGGCGATATGGCTGTCCTTGCCGCTACAAACAATTATGTCCAGAAAATTACCTCTGAACTTGCCGGGGAAGGCATCGGCGTGTCAGAGGTCAAGGGCAGGCAGCTACTTTCAACAGAAGAAGGTGTCGCGGTCATGCTTTTTATAACGGGTGTTCTTTCTGAAGAAGGGCATAATCGTTTTTTAAAAACAGTGGCGGAGTCGCCGTTATGGAATGAGATATTGGGGAATGTGGAGAGTGTTAGGAATGAATTCACCAGAAAATTCCCACAACCATTCGGGATCATGGCTGTCAGCTGTGCAATCGAGCTTTTACGCGGGAAAATTCATGCAAACATCCTTGATATATGGCAGGATGAGGCGCAATCGTTCTTTCGGGAAGGCGGAGCTGATGCAGATGATTTTCTTTTACGGATGTTCAATATACGGTTTCATGTGAAGGTGCCCGAGGCTGAGAAAAGGGACAACATCAAAGTGGATACCATCCATGGGACAAAGGGGCTTCAGTTCAAGCATGTTTTTATCTTCTGGAACGAGGATGAAAAGGAGCCTGCATTCTACCTGCCTTCCGAGAAGTGTCATGTTCAATTTACAGGGAAAGAGTTTGATTTCTGGGCTGCAGGCGGATCAGACATTGCAAGGGAAATTATTCAAAATCGTGAAAAAAATCTGGAGCGAATCAGGCGCGAGAAAGCAAATGTATTCTATGTCGCTGCAACAAGGGCAATACAGACGCTGACGGTCTTTCTGCCGAAAAAGAAAGAAGGGACCTGCAAGGATGTGCATCAGGCTCTGCTCAATACGTTCTCTCAATTCGCGCCTGGAGGTGTCAAAAAGGAAATTTGCGTGCCGTCCGGTTCTCCAAAAGAGGTTGAACATGTGGCCGTATTGACCGTGCCGGACAAACCCGGTGGAGAACCCGGCATGTATGGTGAAATAGATCCGATGCTGATCTCAGCCTCCATCAAGGCGGGTATTATGCGTGGTGAGCGACTGCACCGCTGGCTTGCAAAGATTGTACGAAAATCTGATTTGCCTCCTGCTGGAGAACTGAACGATGAGGAATATGAAGCTGCGCTCCGCTTTGTTGATAGAAAGGATGTCGCGGAGTTGATGTTCAGACCGGGAAAACTCTATATCGAGCAGCAGATATCGGATAAGAATAATTTTGGTATCGTCGACAGAATGACGGTGTCCGATGATCTTATCACCATCATTGATTACAAATCAGGATCTATGAGGGGCCTGAAGCAAAAGTACGACGAACAGCTTAAACGATATACGAAGATCATGAAATCTCTCTATCCATCTAGGAAGATTGAATATTATATCCTGTCCATAGATAATTAATGTCGAAAAGGGACTGTATGAACATATGTTTAGATGAAAATGGATGAAACAGGACCATTCAGCAGACAACTTTTGGGTAACCAGGACCGAATGGCACCATCCGGTTCCAATCAAAGATATTCAGGAAATATCAAATAATATTCATAGAGTGCCACTATCAAAAGCCTCTTTGGTTTTCTTTGAACATATTCTGATAAATCTTGACAATGATTGGGCAATCAATTACAGGTAGCTGATATATTAAGATGAATACAGGTGTGTCGGCGAACCATCCGTAACGCGGCAGCCGTTTTCAACAAGGGGGGCGATCATGATCGGTGTGCTAATAACAACTCACGGGAACCTGGGTAATGAATTAATCCGAGCGGCGGAGCTGATTAAAGGCACGCTAAAAGATGTGATGCATGTTTGTGTTGAGCAGTCCAAAAGCGTTGAAGATTTAAAGAAAGAAATCCAGGGCGCAATTAAAAAACTGGATAAAGGAAAGGGTGTGCTGATTTTAACGGATCTTTTTGGAGGGACACCGTCCAATATATCCCTGTCTTTCATGAAAGAAGGAAAGGTGGAAGTTGTTACAGGTGTCAACTTACCCATGCTGCTGAAGTTATCCGACGTGAAAGAAGGGATGACCTTAAATGAGTTTGCCTGTTTCATTAAGGATTACGGAAAAAAGAATATCTCTCTGGCCAGTGAAATATTGAGCAAAAAAGCGATCGGGTGATCAATTGGCGGAATCTTATGACATTGCTCTTGTGAGGGTAGACAACAGGCTTGTTCACGGGCAGATTCTGGAAGCCTGGGTACCGTTTATTGAAGCGAAATGTATCATGGTTGTAGATGACAATTCTGCCAGCGATTTTTTCTGCGAGACGGTTATCCGGATGGCCGTACCGAGCGATATCGAAGTCAATATCTGCTCTGTCGAGGATTTTGCCGCCAACTACATTTATTCCCAGGGCAGCGGCAAGAAGACTATCGTGTTGTTCAGCAAGATTGCCGATGCTCTGAAGGCTTACCAGAACGGTTTTCATTTTAAAAAACTCAATATCGGCAATATCCATCATGAAGATTATAAAGTGTGCTGCGCCCCGTCCGTGTTCTTGTGTGAACCTGAAATTCAGGATATATTTAAACTGCTGCAGGACGAGGGTGTTTATGTTGAATTGAAGAGGGTCCCCAGGGAAAAAGCTGTGGATATCAAAGATGCGCTGAAGGAATTTTGTCCAGTAAAACCATGAACAGAATGGTGCGGTAATGGTTTTCAAGGTAGTCCTCATATCATTTGTCGGCAGTCTGCTTTGCCTTGATCGTGTGTTTATGCAGACGATGGTATGCCGACCGGTCATTGTTGCTCCGGTCATCGGTCTCATTCTGGGGAATCCCTATGCAGGATTGATTATCGGGGCGATCCTTGAATTATTCTGGATGGAACGCATTCCCATAGGCATTTATATTCCCCCCAATGATTCTATCGCAGCTGTCCTGGCCGCTTCAACGGCAATCCTTGCCGGTCAGGCTCTTGGATCCGTCACAAAGGAGCTGACGGCGCTGTCGATTCTGCTTGCCATTCCATTCGGGATCATCGCCAAAAGAATGGATGTAAAGATTGTCGAGTCCAACAACCTTCTTTCCGATCAGGCCCTGGAGGCAGCCAAAAGACTTGATATATGGGCTATTGAAAGAGCAACCTACCTGGGCATGGCTAAATTATTCGCGTTTTATATCATTGTGCTTGTCACGCTGCAATTTATTCTCATTTACCTGACGATTCTGATCTATCCGCGGCTGCCTTCAGAAATCAAGTCCATGCTGTCCATGACGTACTATTTTCTGCCTCTCTTGGGCATTGCCGTGGCCATTAATACCATCAAGCTGCGCGGTGCAATTCCCGTTTTTTGCGGAATATTTTTAGTGGTTGCCGTCGCTTTGGAATTTTTCCATGTCATCTGAAAATACTCACCATCACGTCAGCGTCGATCTGATGAAAAAAGAAGATTTGCAGGAGATCCTTGCCATTGAACGCATATCATTTCCCACGCCGTGGACGGAAGGCATGTTTCTGGATGAGCTTAAGACTGAACATGCCCAGTGTCTGGTTGTTAAAATCGAGATGAATGGAGAATCAATGATCGCAGCCTACATTATATTCTGGTTTGTCGCCGATGAAGTTCATTTGCACAATCTTGCCGTAAGATCTGAATTCCGAAGGCAGGGGCTTGCATACAGTATGATGAACCTGATGAAGGGAATAGCTGCACAGGCGGGGATTAAACGACAGACGCTGGAGGTTCGAGAATCAAACCGGGGAGCAATAAATCTTTACCGGAAATGCGGTTTTGTAGTAAAAGGTAAAAGACCTCAATACTACACCGATACCTATGAGGATGCTCTGGTGATGTGGGCTGAAGGGCAACAGGAAGAACAGCATGTCTAAAGATATTTACATCGGAGAAGTATTCCGCAATGAGGAAATCCGGGAAGATTTTTTCCTGATGAAGGTGACGCTGCCTTCCGGTTTTGTCGAACCGATGCCCGGACAGTTTGTCATGATCCGCATTGCCGGTTTAAACGATCCGTTTCTGTCCCGTCCTATCAGTATTTATTCTTTTGCGCGCGGCCGGCTGAACTGTTCAATTGAACTTCTCTTCCGGGTAGTGGGGAAGGGAACAAGAATTCTGGCGGGATTGATCAAAGGGTCGCTTGTGGAGATATCCGGTCCGCTTGGCGGCAGTTTTCAAATCGATGATCAAAAAAAGAATATCGTTTTTATTGCCGGTGGAATCGGCATAGCGCCGTTATCATTGCTTGCTGAGAATCTTTGCAGGAAAGTCTGCCGCCGCCCGGATGCCATGACCTTTTATCTGGGCGCGCAATCGGCAGACGCGCTTATCGGCCTCAACCGTGTTCATAAATATTGTGGCAATATCATTGTCTGCACGGATGACGGTTCCGCGGGACTGAAAGCTCTGGTGACGAAAGTATTCCAAAAGGACCTTAAGAAGTATGACCCGGTGGATACGGCGATTTATGCCTGTGGCCCGAGGCCGATGATCCGGGCTTTGTCAGGTATGATGGATAAGAAATATTTCTGCCAGGTGTCGCTGGAGGAACGGATGGCCTGTGGTGTCGGCGCGTGCGTCGGCTGTGCTGTTGCCGTGAAAGATGAGCTCGGGCAGAAGACTTACAAACGTGTTTGCGCGGATGGACCGGTGTTTGAACTGAAGGACATTGTCTGGGAATAATCGTGAAAAACAAAAAACTTAAATCAGACGCGACGATGAACATGGAAATTGCCGGACTGAAACTGAAAAATCCGGTAATGACGGCTTCCGGAACATTCGGTTACGGTGAAGAGTATTCCGATTACGTGGACTTGAACCGCCTGGGCGGCATCGTGGTCAAAGGACTGTCATTGAAGCCGCGGCCGGGAAATCTCCCTCCGCGCATTATGGAAACGTCGGGAGGCATGCTCAATGCCGTGGGTCTGCAGAACGTCGGCGTCAACGTTTTTATAGACGAGAAACTTCCCTTTTTGCGCAGGTACAACGTTGCAGTCATTGCTAATATCTATGGAGAAAGCTATCAGGAATATGCTCAAGTTGCCGGGCAACTGAGCCGGGCAGAAGGTGTTCATGCGCTCGAAATCAATGTTTCCTGCCCGAATGTCAAAAAGGGAGGTTTAAGTTTCGGTTCTGATCCGGGGGCGGCTGCCGAGGTTACACGTTGTGTAAAGGCCGAAACGCATTTGCCAGTCATTGTCAAGCTCACCCCCAATGTTACGGATATTGCGTCCATCGCTTTAGCCGTGGAAAATGCGGGTGCAGATGCGGTTTCGCTGATCAATACGATTACGGGCATGTCCATTGATCTCCGCACCAGGAAACCTCATCTGAAAAATATTACCGGTGGTCTGTCGGGCCCCGCCATTAAACCGGTTGCCCTGCGCATGGTCTGGCAGGTCGCGCAGAAAGTGTCCATTCCGGTTATCGGCATCGGCGGAATCATGACGGCTGAAGACGCTCTGGAATTCATGATTGCCGGGGCAAAGGCAGTGCAGATCGGCACGGCCAGTTTTATCAACCCATGCGCACCGGTAGAGATCATCGACGGAATCCGGCAGTACTTGCGCGAAAATAAAATAAAACACATTACAGACATTGTTGGAACGCTGCAAACATAGAACATGAAAATGAAGACAGAGGAAATCGCAGAAGGTGTTTATCTGATCGGAGGACCCAATGTCACCCGGCCCGAAGATGCGGCGGTTTACCTGGTCGATTTTGCAGGTCAACTGGTCATGATTGATTCGGGGGCGGGGAACAGTTCATCTCAGCTTGACCGGAATATTGAAATGTTGGGGCTGAACCCGGCCGAACTTACGCATATCATCTTAACGCATTGCCATATTGATCATATCGGCTCTGCGGCTTATTTCCGTGAAAAATACAAGTCTGAAATCATAATTCATGAACTGGACGCGCAAGCGCTGGAAGCCGGCGACACGATAAAGACCGCGGCTAACTGGTACGGGACAACTTTCCCTCCGACCCGGGTGGACCGGAAATTAAAAGAAGCGAACGAAATCCTGAAGTTCGGCAAAGAGGAGCTGTACTGTCTCCATACCCCCGGACACACGCCGGGTTCCATTTCGGTTTACCTGGACAGGGCAGGCAAGAGGATTTTATTCGGCCAGGATATTCACGGCCCGTTTAACCGGGCTTTTGAGTCCGACATCCAGGCCTGGAAAAAATCCATGAACTCCCTGCTGTCCCTGGAGGCCGACATCCTCTGCGAAGGTCACTTCGGGATTTACCAGCCTAAAAACAAAGTAAGGGATTACATCGAGCGGTATCTTGAGGAATATGATTAATTCTTGAATAACAAATTTCCGCATCATCCTGTTTCTCCCATCCGGAAACAGATGCCAAAGTAATCCAATCCATTACACGTTTATATTATCCGGAGGTTGAATCGACTTTTTCGCGGCTCATGATGTCAAACGTATCATATATACTGGGCGGGGGGGTATACAGTTTGTTGTCTGGTTTTCTTTCCAGCTTTAAAGCATCGGCGGGACATGTGGTCACACAAAGACCGCAGCCAATGCAGCGATTCGCATAAAACGCAATTTTCTCATCCTTCATCTTAAAAGCACCCACAGTGCAGCGGCTGGCACAGACTCCGCACTGTGTACAAAGTGATTCATCAAACAGGCAGGCGTAATTGCTTTTAAACGCCAGGGCCGGAGCCGGAAAAAGCTTAAGTGAAATTAACATGCCGCAGCAGCATGAACAGCAGCAGCACATCGCTTCCACTTTTTGGGAATTCAGGATGTGGATAACCAGACCTTCCGCTTCGCTTTGCCTCAGAATTGCCAAAGCCTCATCGGTGCTTATGTAGCGCGCCATTCCGTTTTCCACGTAATAATCAGCAAAAGTATCAAACTGCAGACACGTCTCCAGGGCATGGGAACATGTCTTTCCATAAACTCGGACAGCTTTCCGGCAGAAGCATTCGGCGACGGCAATGCGTGATTTGCTCTTGATGATGGCAAACGCGTCATCGTATGGGGCGATGGGATGGTCGGCAACGATTTCAGTATTAATGGGGATGGACCGCAGATGAGGTGTTTTCTGCCCATGAAATGTGGCGCCCAAACCTGCTATATAATACTGTGAGATATCCTTCAACAATGGTTTATTCAAGTTGTTTAACTGAAACTCATAGATACCGACGATGAAAGGAACGGGAAAATAACAGATTGAATCGTCTTGCTTCACCCGGAAGATCAGACCTTTGCGAGCCATTCCTTCCAGTCTTGCCGCTATATCAGCAACATCGGTACCGAGCCGCAAGGAAGCCTGCTTTGCCGTTTCCGGCCTGGTCTCCATCTCCAGGAATAATTCCGCATCTTCCTGACTGAACAGCTGCTGAAGGATTTTAATCTCAATCCCGTTTGGCGTTGCCGGATATCCGGTTGCCATCGTTTCCAGTTTGTCCCGCAGACGTTCATAGATATTGCTCATGACATATGTGTCCTTCACTGCTATATGTTGATTTACCCGGCATGAATCTACCACATATTGGAGCAGAGTCCAGCCATTTTGAATGATGGAAGACATGTTCAAATTATTAACAGGACCTGACTTTTCTGCCTTTTTCTTCTCTTTTTCAGAGGCAAATAATGTGGTTGATATCGAGATTATCTTGACATACAAGACCTCGTTCCCTATAGTTCCCATCATAAAAAAGAATTAACTGACCCGTTGTAAAATTTTCATTCATACCCTTGCGAAGTGGAATTTGAGGAGGGATTGAAAAACATGATGGATGCCCCCATTTATGGTTTCAGAAAACAGCTCGCTGGAATCACAGGATGAATGGAATCACCAAAGCGTTTCTCTCATGAGTATACTAAATTATGATTTGTGAAGGGTGGATATGGCCGAAAAGGGGAATGTTCTTAAAAAGTCAGTTGTCATTGTGGTCCTGGTTTTATTGGCAGGTGGTCTTGTTTTTTATCTCTATATCAACAAAGACAGGAATGCCGTTCCAAAGGGTTTTGTAATGGGCAATGGCCGTCTTGAGGCAATCGAGGTGGATATTGCAGCAAAGCTTGCGGGGCGTCTGGCTGAAGTCCTCGTGAAAGAGGGAGATTTCTGCGAGAAAAACCAAATCGTGGCTAGAATCGATACCACAACACTCCAGGCTCAGTTAAGACAGGCCGAGGCCGAGGTGAAACGCTCCATGCAGGCGCGTAAAACCGCCCTGTCCATGCATGAAGGGGTTCGCTCGAAGATGGATCTTGCAGGGAAGGAGCTTGAGCGTTCCAATCATCTGTTTGCAAAGGGAATCTATACCCAACAGGAACACGACCGTGTTCGGACAGCCAAGCAGACATATGATGCAGAATACGCAGCGGCTGCATCATCAGTCGCCGAGGCCGAAAATGCCATTGAGGCCAAATTGGCCCTTGTAGAAATGTTGAAAGCCGAGATCAATGACTGTATGCTGAAAAGCCCCATAAAAGGACGGGTAATGTTCCGCCTCGCGGAACCCGGCGAGGTCATGCCCAATGGAGGCAAGGTATTGACCATTATTAATCTCACAGATATTTACATGAATATTTATCTGCCGGAACGATATGCAGGCGGTATTCCTTTGGGTGGTGAAGCGAAGGTCGTGCTCGACGCGATACCGGACAGGCAATTTGCTGCGCGGGTTGCCTATGTTTCTGAAAAGGCACAGTTCACCCCCAAAGAGGTTGAGGCGACAGAGGAACGCCAGATGCTCGTTTTCCGGGTGAAAATCAGACTTGAGGAGTTTAATGATCCCCGACTGAAACCGGGCATGCCAGGAGTTTCATATATCCGGTTGAATCCATCCGCGAAATGGACGGAACTCTTTAAGTGAATGCTTGCATGAACGGCCATGATACCATCGCACACATTGAAGGAATAAAGCACTGCTACGGTAAGAAGATCGCCCTTGATTCGATTGACCTTCAAATACCCGCGGGATGCGAAGTCGGTTTCATCGGACCCGACGGGGTGGGCAAATCAACTCTGCTCGGACTCATCGCAGGACAGAAAAAAATACAGACGGGCGACATTCATGTCCTGGGCAGTTCCATGCGTTCAGGGATCCACCGTCACGATGTCTGCTCGAATATCGCCTATATTCCCCAGGGTCTCGGCCAGAATCTCTATGCTACGCTTTCCGTCTATGAGAATGTGGACTTTTTCGGACGGCTTTTTGGGTACAACCGCGACGAACGAAACGAACGAATCAAGCGGCTTCTGAAAGCCACAAACCTTGAAGCCTTTGCAAACCGGCCTGCAGGACAGCTTTCAGGGGGTATGAAGCAGAAACTGGGTTTATGCTGCGCACTGATTCACGACCCTGATGTGCTCATTATGGATGAGCCGACTACCGGTGTCGATCCGCTATCACGTCGTCAATTCTGGGAACTTATCAAGGGTATGAGAGCCCACCATGCCGGGATGAGCATCATTGTTGCAACTGCCTATATGGAAGAAGCTGAACACCTCGATTGGCTTGTCATGATGGAGGGTGGGAGGGTCCTTGCTACAGGAACACCTGCACAGCTGAAGAAACAAACGGGCAAGACGGCGATCGAAGAAGCATACATTGCCATGTTGCCGGAAGAGATGCGCTATGGACACAGGGTCTTTACGACACCGCCCCGGATAGCATCGGATGACGGTTCTGCTATTGAGGCAAAACACCTTACCAAAAAATTTGGTGACTTTACTGCAGTTCATGATGTCTCTTTCACCATCCCGAGAGGAGAAATCTTTGGTTTCGTCGGATCGAACGGCTGCGGCAAGACCACCACAATGAAGATGCTTACCGGGCTTTTGCATCCGACGCACGGTCAGGCTACCATCTTTGGAAGCTCTGTTGAAACCGGGAGCGTTGGACTGAAAAAGCGCATCGGCTACATGTCACAGAACTTTTCACTGTACGGTGAGCTGACCGTACGGCAGAACCTGAATATGCATGCGCATCTCTTTGATTTACCGAAAGAGGATGTTCCTTCCAGGGTGAGGGAAATGGCTGAGAAGTTCGGCCTGAACGATGTCATGGACGATGAGACGGAGAGTCTTTCCCTCGGCATTCGTCAGCGCCTCTCCCTGGCTGTTGCCGCAATTCACAGGCCCGAGATACTGATTCTGGACGAACCGACGTCAGGTGTTGATCCTGTGGCCAGAGACCATTTCTGGGACCTGCTCATCAATCTCTCCAGAGGCGATGGTGTAACCATTTTTGTGACCACCCATTACATGAATGAGGCAAGCCGTTGCGACAGGGTTGCCCTCATGAGCATGGGACGCGTGCTTGCATGCGATGCGCCGAAAGAGCTTATCCGCATGCGCAACAGCTCCACACTCGAAGAGGCTTTCATTGCCTATATCAAGGATGATATTGCCGAAAATAAAATCAATGAGATGGAGGATGAAAAACAAACCATCCCATTCATGATGAAATCTGACCGTGTGAAAAAACATGGCCGTTACTTTGATATGAACCGGTTGGCAGCCCTGGCCCGGAGGGAAGCCATCGAATTGTTCCGCGATCCGGTCAGGCTCATTACCTCTTTCATCATTGCGCCTTTTCTCCTCATCGTCTTCGGCTTCGGTATATCCACAGATATTGAAAACATCAGATACAGTGTTCTGGACAATGATCAGAAGATGTTGAGCCGTGATTATCTGAATAATTTTTCCGGTTCGCGCTACTTCAGCCGGCAAAAGCCCATACACTCCCATTTCGAAATAGACAAGGGCTTTCAGAGTGGCAAGTTCAATATGGTTATCGAGATTCCCCCGAATTTCGAAAAGGACATGAAGAGGGGGCAGAAGCCGTCGGTAGGTTTCTGGATAGACGGCACCATGCCGTTTCGGGCCGAGACCAACAAGAATTATGCGGAAGCTGTTCACCAGACCTACCTGATTAGCCTTACTGATCGGTCGCCTGTGCGCATGGAGTCTTCTTCCACCCACGTGCAACCCCGGTACTGGTATAACCCTATGCTAAGGAGCAAATACTCCGTTGTCCCCGGTCTGCTTGCCGTCGTACTTATGCTCGTTCCCGCCATGCTCACTGCCATAGGTGTCGTGAGGGAAAAGGAATTGGGTTCTATCACCAACTTCTATTCAAGTCCCATGACCAGGCTTGAATTTCTCTGGGGAAAGCAGGTTCCCTACATCGTGCTTACATTGATCACGTTCATCATCCTTCTTATCGTGATTAAATTCCTCTTTCTTATTCCATTCAGGGGCAGCTTTTCAGCCCTGATTGTAGGGACGGTGCTCTATATCATTACAAGCACCGGCATAGGCCTTCTCATCTCGACCTTTACCCGTACACAGATCGCTTCTCTTGTGGCCGCTTTTGCCCTGACCCTGGTGCCTTCTTTTGAATTCTCTGGTCTCATTTCACCTGCATCCTCCCTGGTAGGAGGCGCCGAAGTGTTTTCAAGGATCTTTCCTGCACGATATTTCGTAAACATCAGTGTAGGTACTTTCACCAAGGCAATCGGTTTCCCCGAACTTGCATGGAACTTCGTTTTTCTTGTTGCAGCCTATATCACGATTCAGACTTTGACCGTTTTGTTATTGAAAAAACAGGAAATCTAAAATGATGAGAAAATTGCGGCATATTTACCGGTTGGGTTTGAAGGAACTTATCAGCTTTCTTCATGACTATGTTCTTATCATACTCGTCATCTATTGCTTCACGGTCATGGTCATTGTTCCATCCAAAGGTACGGGCCTGCAGGTGCGCAACTCGTCAGTCGCCTATGTTGATGAAGACCAGTCCCCGCTATCCAGAAGAATAATCAACTCGATCCAGATGCCCTTTTTCCAGAAACCCCGGGCAATTACCTATCACGACATTAACCAGGTCCTAGACAGGGCCGAATATATTTTTGTTCTCCACATACCATCAGGCTTTCAGAAAGACCTGCTTTCCGGTAAAAATCCTGATATCAGAATCGACGTCGATGCCACAGCCATAGGCCACGCAAAGCTCGGGACCACATACTTAACCAGAATGATTAACCAGGAGATTGAGACATTTCTGCCGGGCATTCGAAAGTCTGCTGATCTTCCCATCCAGGTGAACACCCGTGTTATGTATAATCCAAACCGTGAAAACTCCTGGTTCATGAGTCTTGTATTCCTTACCCACATGATAACCCTGCTTGCCATCATCCTTCCAGCCGCTGCACTTGTAAAAGAAAAGGAGCGCGGTACTGTGGAGCATCTGCTGGTCATGCCCCTTGTGCCTGTGGAAATAATACTTGCCAAGGTATGGGCAAACAGTTTTATCGTGGTTTTGGGTGCGATGTTCTCGCTCTTCTTTGCTGTGAAGTGGATCATCGGGTCACCCATCCACGGGTCCACGACCCTGTTTTTTTTCGGCACCGTTGTTTTCCTCTATGCGACAACAGCACTGGGTGTGTTTCTTGCCACGATTGCCAAGAATCAGCCCCAGGCGGGACTATTGAGTATGCCCATTATCGTGCCCATTGCCATTCTGGATGGAGGAACCACACCGCTGGAATCCATGCCTAGGTTTCTCCAGATCGTCATGAAGTTTGCCCCTACAACGCACTATTCGGAATTGTGCTCCCGCGTACTCTTCAGGGATGCAGGGATTGGTGATGTCTGGGTGCAGCTCCTTGCCATTGCGGCGATTGGGACCGTGTTATTTGCGGGCGCGATGATTCGTTTCCGTGCGACGTTCAGGTAAGTTTCTGCATTTGGTGTAACGTCTTATGCAACATCTTTTATTTTATATTTCAATAACTTAAAATAGAAAGCCTTCAGCACAACATAAGATTTTTGCACAAAAAACCCAAAAGAATTGACATCACTCTCATATCGGGGTTTCAGGCAACTTATCATTCACCACTGTATCGCATTCAAATTATTGTCGATTTATCTTACATACAATATTTTTGTAGAAATCATTATAAAATATAGCATCTGTTGTAACATTGGAAATTACTGCACATGTTGAAGGTCAATTAATGTCGGATAAATTTACAATTATAAATTAATTTTTTATAGTATCAGTTCTATATTTAAGTAGCAGAAAAAATATACAAGGCGTGTAAGACATTGTAAATCAAAGAAAAGCGGCGACTATTTCACATTTACAATTCGTCTAATATTTTCATGGAATGATTTATGCTATCAAAATGAATCACGAGATATTACCGACTACACTTGGACGAAGGCGAAAACAATGAAAAAATTCTCTATTTGTGCGATTCTCGTTATGTTTTTTGTGTTTGTGGCACTCCCAATGTCTGGTTTGGCCATGACGGCGATCAGTGATGATGAAATGGCACAAGTAACCGGTCAGCGAGGTGTCAGCATCAACGTTGATGTTACAGCCAACCTCACCATCGGCACAGTTGCATGGGGTGATTCCGACGGTTTCACGGGTTACTCCAATGCGGGTTATGCAGGTATTGAAGGTTTTCAAGCAAACGTCCACTTTTCAGGCCGTCATGATGGCCCGTTCGCCACCACGGGGCCGGCATCGATCGGTTATATGGGGAACAAACCTATTACAATTGATGTTGGTTCAGATACTCTTGGCTGGTCGACTCAGGTTAGAATTGGTCTGCCTACCGCGCATTTGACGGTGAACAACCTCCAAACAGATATTTTTGTGTCCGGTGTTACCGCAGGTGCTCCCGCCTCAACAACGGCTCAACAGTTAGGCGCGATTTACATGAATGGCATTGAAATTCTCCTGGGTGAGTCATCATCGCCTGCTTTTGCCTCATCGTATAATGCGGGTTACCTTACCATCGGCGCTGCAGGTTCAGGAAACAGAGGAATCAACTTTGGATTCGATGTCAATATTGATTCAATCAGCATTGAAACGATTTCTTATGGGAACACCTCCAGTATTCTTGCGGATTCGTTCGGTACGGCCGCAACAGCCGGTTACCTTGGCGTGACTGATCTTACCATCGGCCACATGAACATTGACGGAGGTTGTAATATCGGTATCGGCACACTGAATACCGACGCGATCAACAACGGACACGGGCAGGGGACCATTACCCAGGTGAATATTCGTATTCATAATAATACCACTGTGGCAATTCCCAGCGCTATCACCGGTACGGTTGTGCTGGCACAGGACCAGGAATTGACCACAGGGGCTGAAGAACTGGGCAACTTCTATATCGGCAGTGTTCGAGCGCAAATCGTAAACAATGTCGGGTCCTTGTTCACACCGTCCACAGTTCAGATTTGGGCTCACTAAAGTTGATCATCAAATCAGTGCGAGACTGTCAGCAACAGCCATGCCTGCAAGTGTCGGGCATAGGCGGTTGTTTTTCAGGGCGACCAGTTTATTGTCGATCAATGCTTCGATGATTCTTTTTTTCCCGGTAAGCAGGTCAAGGCCATACAACTTCCTGAAGGATTCCAGATTGACTCCGTCCGCCGTTCGCATGCCCAGAAACAGACTCTCCAGGGCCAGTTCATTTTTGGAAAGTTTTTCAGACCGGGCAACCGGTTTCCTGCCGCTTCCAATATCTTTTAAATAGGTTTTTACATTCGCTTTGTTCCACCAGCGCCTGTTGCCGGAAAAAGAGTGAGCGGCGGGACCCAGCCCCAGATATGGCTCATGATTCCAGTATTTTCTGTTGTGCCTCGATTCAAACTTACGGTTGCGGGCAAAATTGGACACTTCATAGTGAATATAGCCCGCTTCGGCCAGTATCTTTGAAGTGGTGATGAAGAAATCCAGTGCTTCTTTTTCCGATGGCAGGTCTAGGCCTTCCTGTTTATATTGTTTGTATAAAGGCGTTTTCCGATCCAGAGAAAGTTGATAGCATGAAAGATGTTCAGGTGAAAACGAAAAAGCTTTTTTCAGCGTTTGCCGCCAGGTTTTTACATTCTGCCCATGTACTCCATAAATCAGATCAAATCCAAGATTGGCAAATCCGGCAGTTCGGGCTGTTTCAATGGACTCAATCGCCTGTTTTGCTGTGTGCCTTCGTCCAAGGAATTTCAGCAGAGGATCGTCAAAAGACTGTACGCCAATGTTGAGCCGGTTGATCCCCAGCCTGCGCAAAGCCTGAAAATATTCCATTGAAACATCGCCTGGATTGACTTCCATGGTGATTTCAGCCTGTCGGCTGATATCAAAATGTTTGCATGCCGCCTCCAGAATAATCTGTGCCTGTGGGAGGGTCAGAAGAGAAGGAGTGCCGCCGCCAAAATACACGGTATCGAAGGATGAGAAGGCAGTTCTATAAAAAGCGATTTCCTGTTTGACGGCCTCTGCAAATTCATCAAGAAAACCGGCCGATGCGATGGAGTAGAAGCTGCAATACCGGCACTTGCTCAAACAAAACGGAACATGAATATAGAGGCCCGCCATTTTTGTATGCATATGTTATTCTGAAGCTAATCATTATCAGATTTAAGAACCGCTAAAAACGCGCTTTGCGGAATGCTCACAGAGCCGATCATCTTCATTCGCTTCTTGCCGGCTTTCTGTTTTTCCAGGAGTTTCCTTTTGCGGGTAATGTCGCCGCCATAACACTTTGAGGTAACGTCTTTACGGAAGGCGCTGATGGTGCTTCGGGCGATGATCTCCCCGCCAATGGCGCCTTGGATCGCAATCTTAAACATCTGACGGGGGATTTCATCTTTGAGGCGGTCGCATGCCAGAAGGGCCCGTGCGCGGGCTCTTTCCCTGTGCACAATCTGCGAGAGAGCATCCACTTTTTCACCGTTGACAAGAATATCCATCAGAACCAGATTGCTTTCACGGTAATCAATTATATCATAGTCAAAAGAACCATAGCCCTGGGTCACCGATTTGAATCGGTCATAAAAATCAAAGATGACTTCCGCAAGCGGCATTTCATAGGATAGCTCGACACGTCCGGGGCCGGTGTAAGTCATGTTGGAATTCACGCCTCGCTTTTCCATGCACAGCTTCATGACCGTACCCAGATAACGTTCCGGAAGCATCATTACCGCACGGATATAAGGTTCTTCGCCTTTGGCAATTTCGGCTGGATCAGGGTAGTGGGCGGGATTATCCACGTAAATAAGGGTGTTGTCCTTGAGTGTAAACCGATAGCGTACGCTGGGGACAGAAAGGATGATCGAGAGATCGAATTCCCTTTCCAGCCGTTCCTGAACGATATCCAGGTGGAGTAGTCCTAAAAAACCGCAGCGGAAACCCTGTCCGAGTGCGGCGGATGAATCTTTTTCGTAGATGAATGACGCGTCATTGAGCTTGTATTTTTCCAGCGAGTCGGCCAGGTCCTGGTAATCATCGGAAGCGATGGGATAGATCGAAGCAAAGACAACGGGCTTGACTTCCTTAAAGCCGGGCAGGGGTTGACTGCAAGGCCTGTTCTGCAGTGTGATGGTGTCACCCGTGCGCACGTCCGCAACCGTTTTAACACCGGCAATGATATATCCCACATCACCTGCCGCAAGTATTTCGCGTTTGGTGCGTATCAGCAGAAAATGCCCGACTTCTTCCACTTTGTAAGTGGTGCCGTTATACATGAATTTGATAATGTCTCCGGCTTTAACGCTTCCTTCAAAAATGCGGCAATGAATGATGGTGCCCCGGAATGAATCATACTTTGCATCGAAAATCAAAGCGGCCAGTGGATTTGCAGCATCGCCTTTAGGAGGCGGAATCCGATTGACAATGGCTTCCAGAATTTCTTCGATGCCGATGCCTTCCTTGGCGGAGCATTTGATATGTGTGTCCGGATCGAGTCCCAGTTCCGAATCAATTTCTTCCAGAACCCGGTCAATGTCGGCAGATGGCAAATCAATTTTATTGATGACTGGAATGATTTCCAGATTGTGCTCCATGGCCAGGTAAAGATTGGCCAGTGTCTGAGCCTGAACCCCCTGGGCCGCGTCAATCAGCAGGAGGACGCCTTCGCAGGAGGCCAGTGACCGGGAGACCTCATAAGAAAAATCCACGTGGCCCGGCGTGTCGATGAGATTCAGTATGTATTCATTTCCGTCTTTGGCGCGATAGGGCAGCGAGATGGCGTTGCTTTTGATGGTAATGCCCCGTTCCCGCTCGATGTCCATGTTGTCCAGCAGCTGGTCCTGAAAATTTCTTTCATTGCAGACGCCGGTGAACTGGATCAGCCGGTCGGCCAGCGTGGATTTGCCGTGGTCGATGTGGGCGATGATGCTGAAGTTTCTAATGTTTTTCATAAGACTGTTAAAAAAAGCCCTCCACGAAATCTGAAGGGCTTTTATCCTAGTGTCTTTCCGGGTGCAATTAAACCAGTTTCTTCATCAGGTCTTCGGCGACTTCCTTCACGCCGGCGCGGCCGTCAACGATGATGACTTTAGTTCTTTCCTTGAAATAGTTGACAGCAGCCAGTGTTCCGGTCTTCGTGTCATAGTAAATCCCATGACGCTTATCGATTGCCGCGCTGTCCTGATCATCGGCGCGGGTGGATAATTCCTCGCAGCCGCACACTCGGCAAACGGTCTTGCCGTCTTTTTCCGCCGGCTTGATCGCATCGATATAAATATTATTCGGGTGGTTGTTGTCTGTTTTGCACAACCTGCGGCCCATAATGCGCTTTTTGGACGTTTCGCGATCCAGGTCGATCTCGATAACGATGTCCAGTTTGATGTTTTCTTTCTGCAGGGCTGCCCACAGAGCTTCAGCCTGAGCCAGGTTGCGGGGGAAACCATCAAGCAGCCAGCCGTTTTTAGCGTCGTCTTCCTTCAGGCGATCGAGGATCATGGGGATGGTAATATCGTCCGGGACGAGCTCGCCGCGGTCAATAAATGCTTTTGCTTTTTCTCCCAGCGGGGTTTTTTTCGAGATATTTTGACGGAAAATAACACCGGTTTCAATGTGGGGGACTCCGTATTTTTTCTGCACGATTGCACCTTGCGTGCCTTTGCCGCTACCGTTGGGACCAAAGATTAAAATGTTCACTTTGTCATGCTCCTTTCATAAAAAATGTTGAACTCGTAGCCTTATAATGTATTGTTTCGTTTTTCGCAACGATAAAGATTGACCGGCGGTTTTATGTTAAAAATTCGTTTTTTTTGGATATTTCACTTTGACGTACTTGGTTTTACATCTGTTTTTTTATCCGGTTTTACAGGTTTGCCTGACCGCAATTCCGTCATGGCTTCGTTGATGGATGCTGCCCTTGGCGATTCTTTGGAAAAATATTCAAGCGCTTTTTGAAAATGGAAGAGGGCGCTGTCTTTTTTTTTATTTTTTTTGAAATGCAAACCAAAATAATAGTGAGAATCACCCTGTTGATTCAGCCGGCCGTAAGACATGGCAAGATGGTAGTCACTATCCATATCATCGGGTGTCCTGTCCCGCAGCTTCAGAAAGCAGTTCAGAGCGCTTTGAAAATCACCAGTCGCGTAATGCGCCTTACCGAGCGCCAGCGTGATCTGATCATCATCGGGATTCACTCTGGACGCTTCAAGCAGATGTAAGCGGGCAAGGCTGATATTTCCTGTTTTAAAGCTGATCATTCCGATGCTTTTGAGAACATCGCCGTCCCGGGGTGATATTGAAAGTGCCTTGTTCAAATGTTCCACAGCGGCTCGTGTATGGCCAAGCTGTTCTTCTGTCATTGCCAGGGCGTAAAGAAGATCAACGTTGCGGGGATCTTTGTGAAGAGATTGAGTCAGCGTTTTGCGGCGGTTGATAAGACCGTTTCCGTCCAGAACAATCAGAGACTGCATTCTGACAAAATTCCCCACAATGTCCCGGGAGCCGCCACCGCGATAATGCGTATGAAGAAGACTGTCCAGATAAAAAATGCGGTTGTCTGTGCCCGGATGCGTAAACAGATAGGAAGGTATCGATTTTGATATGAACTCATACTGCTTCATGATTTTGAGAAATTCAATCATAGCGGCCGGGTAATAACCGGCATCCACAAGATATCCTATTCCCAGCCGATCCGCTTCTTCTTCGTGTTCCCGTTGGTATTTGAGGCTTATTGAGGCTGCGCCGGCAATTGAGAATGTGGCAATGGCTGCCGTGGCTTCTCCTCCGCCTCCGAGCAGGGCAGCCGCGATAACCGCAGCCATCATGGCAAGGTTGAGTTTCTTCGATTTTTCAATAATGCTGGCTATATGCCGGGCGTTGGCATGAGCGATTTCATGCGCTATAACACCGGACAGTTGAGCCTCATTTTCCACAACGCTGATCAAACCCTTGTTGATATAAACATACCCGCCGGGTGTTGCGAAAGCGTTTATTGCCGAGCTGTTAAAAATCGAAAAGGTGTAATCAAAAGGAGCCTTGTCGCTTCGCTGCAGAATACGGTTGCCGATATTGGCGATATAGGCATTAAGTTTTTTATCATGAAGCAAAAAGTTGTTCTTTTCAAGCTTGTCATATATTTCCTTGCCCAGCTTTTTTTCATCGGCAATGGTAAAAGAAGACCATGCGCTCTGTGTGGCGAAAAGCACGATAAAAACAGACAGAATCAAAGAAAAATATTGCTTTTGAACAATTTTACACATAATTGTTGCCATCATCATTCGGTATTAAGGTTAAAACATACTACCTGCTTTAATGTCATTAGGCAAGTTCTGCTTGTCGATTGTCACAGGCAGTGAAAAAAGCAGAGGGCAGATCAAAATGAAACCAGTGATTACCATCGACGGACCCGCCGGCGCCGGCAAAAGCACCGTCAGTAAGGCGCTTGCCGAAAGACTTCAATTCGTTTACCTGGACACGGGAGCGTTGTATCGTGCGCTTGCCTTCAAGGCGCTTAAATCTAAGATTGATGTGAATAACCCTGATGAACTGGAGCAGTTGTGCTCAACCACCGATGTCATCTTGAAAAACATGAATGGCGCAATGACGGTTTTTGTCGATGGAGAGGATATCGGAGATAAAATCCGGACGGAAGAAGTTGGATTGACTGCTTCCACCCTGTCTGCGTTCCCTGTGGTCAGGGAAAAATTGCTTGATCTGCAGAGGAAAGCAGGAGCACGGGGAGGTATTGTGGCGGAAGGAAGAGACATGGGGTCGATTGTTTTTCCGAATGCTGAAATCAAGATTTTTCTAGATGCCGATGTCGGGGAGAGAATCCGCAGACGCCATGAAGAACTTGTTCAGAAAAACAGACCGGCTGCGCTTTCCGATATATCCAGGGATATGCGGGCCAGAGATCATCAGGATTCACAAAGAAAAATCGCGCCTCTTATGGCGGCTCCGGGTGCGATTATCATTGATTCAACTTCTCTGGATGTTTCACAGGTCGTTGAGAAAATTCTTGAACATATATCAGGTGTTAATGATTGAAGGCAGTGAAATAAATGAAATACAGCGGTTACTTGATTTATCTTGCTATTTCATTTTCTGTATGTTACGCATTTAAGATTAAAAAGTCTCATTAAATTTAGGGGGTATCAGGTTAATGGTTAACAATAACAACACAAACTTATCAAACGAAAAGGAGGTTAAGACCGACTCTTCAATTTCCGGCGCACATCCGTTATCAAACCAGTCAAAAGAAGAAGACATGGGTTTCAAGGAACTCTACGAACAGAGTCTTAACCAATTACAGTATGGTGACATTGCCCGCGGCAAAGTGGTTCAGATAACGGCGGATATTGTCATGGTGGATGTGGGTTGGAAAACGGAAGGTTTTATTCCGATCAAAGAACTCAAAGACGCAGAGGGAAACCTGACTGTGTCCGAAGGTGATGATATAGAGGTATTTATTGACAAGCGTGATTCCGAGGGGAATCTTGTCCTTTCGCGGGAAAAAGCGGCCAAACTGAAAGTTTGGGATGACATTAAACATATAAGCGAAAATAATCTTACGATCAAAGGCACGGTGGTAGAGAAAGTGAAAGGCGGTCTTTCCGTTGATATCGGCATCATTGCATTTCTGCCCGGATCGCAGATAGACGTCCGTCCGATCAAAGACCTGGATCAGTTTATCGGTCAGACGATGGATTTTCAGATCCTGAAATATGATCGCAAACGCAATAATGTCGTTTTATCCAGACGATCCATTGTGGCCACGGAAAGAGAAAGTGAAAAGAAAGAAACGCTGAACAATATAGTCGAAGGAAATGTCATAGAAGGTGTCATCAAGAATATTACCGATTATGGGATTTTTATCGATCTCGGCGGGATTGACGGTCTGCTCCATGTGACCGATATTTCCTGGGGAAGAATAGCCAAACCTTCAGAAATATTCCATAAGGGAGACAAAATCAAGGTCAAGGTTCTTTCATTTGACCGCGAAAAAGAAAGGGTTTCGCTGGGGCTGAAACAGCTTCATGAAAACCCCTGGGAGCATATTTCGGAAAGATATCCCGTGGGCGCACTGGTGCAGGGCAAAGTCGTCAACCTGACCGACTACGGTGTGTTTATCGAACTGGAACCCGGTGTTGAAGGTCTGGTTCATATATCGGAAATGTACTGGACACGGGAAATCAAGCATCCGTCCAAAGTCATGAATGTCGGTGATACGGTAAACGTGGTGGTTCTGGAAGTCAATCCGGAGGCAAAGCGAGTTTCTCTGAGTCTGAAACAGACAACAGCCAATCCCTGGGAAAAACTCAAGGAAAAGTATCCGGTCGGCACCATTGTGAAAGGACAGGTTCGCAACATCACGAATTTCGGCGTGTTCATCGGAATTGAGGACGGCATTGACGGTCTGGTGCATGTGTCGGATATCTCATGGAAGCATCGGGTCACGCATCCTTCCGAATATTTCAAGAAAGGGCAGGAAGTCGAAGCTGTCGTCTTGAACATTGACGTTGACAACGAGAAGTTTTCTTTAGGCATCAAGCAGATTGAAAAGAACCCGTGGGAAGAACTGCCTCAAAAATACGCACCCGGAAGTGTGGTGACCGGTAAGATCACCAACTTTACAGACTTCGGGATTTTTGTGGAAATCGAAGACGGCATCGAAGGGCTGGTGCATATTTCGGAGATAAGCCAGAAAAGGGTAAAGTCATCCGCTGAGCTTTATAACGCGGGAGACGTTGTGTCCGCCGTTGTGAAAAGCATCGATGTGAAAACAAAGAAAATCCGTTTAAGCATCAAGGAAATGGAAGCACCGGCACCCGCTCCGGCTTCAAACCACCAGTATCTCAATAATCGGGAAAATATCGGTTCGAATCTCGCTCAGGCACTGGCTGACGTAAAAATCGGCAGTCAGACCAAGGAATAAGTGGAATGAGAAAACATCCGGTAATGTCAGGATTGCTTTTACTGGTTGTGCTTGGCTTTGTATTTTATTTAATCTTTTACAGAGCAGGTGTGCAGACCGGAAGCGCCGGCACGAAAGGATTTTCTTTAAATGATAAAATTGGTGTTTTGCCCATTGAGGGCCTGATCACCAATTCATTTAAAATCAATCAGAATATTGATGAATTTGCACAAGACGACTCCATCGTGGCCGTTGTTGTGCGGATTGATTCGCCCGGCGGCAGTGTTGGCGCGGCTCAGGAAATCTACGACGCTATCCTTGAACTCAAGAAAAAGAAGAAAGTCGTTGTGTCGATGGGGTCGATTGCCGCTTCCGGGGGATTGCTGATTGCCTGTGCGGGTGACAAGATTGTAGCCAATCCCGGAACCATCACAGGCAGTATTTCCGCGATTATGCAGTTTGCCAATCTGGAAGAACTTCTGAAAAAAGTGGGCGTGAAATCATCTGTTGTTAAAAGCGGCCCATACAAGGACATCGGCTCACCGATGAGGGAGATGACTCCGGAAGAGCGATTGATTGTCCAGGAACTGGTTGATGATATTTACAATCAGTTTATTGATGTCATTGTCCGTGATCGGAAACTGACCCGCGAGCAGGTTGTGGCAATAGCGGATGGACGCGTTTTTTCCGGCCGTAAAGCCAAGGAATACGGTCTGGTGGATCAATTAGGAAATATGGCCGCCGCAGCGAAACTGGCCAGTGTTCTGGCCGGCAAAAAAGGCCAGTACGATCTGGTTTATCCCAAGAAAAAAAGTAAAGGTGTTTTTGATCTGATGCTTGAGAGTGCCGCACATTCAGTCAATCAAGCGATCCGGGAAAAGGCCGAAGCTACCAGAACAGGTGTCAGTTATCTGTATCAACCATAACCTCCTGACGGCAGGGTTTATGACCAAAAACGAATTGATCAAAAAAACTCAGGAAAAATTTAAAACATATTCACAAAAAGATATCGCTCTGGCGGTGCAGACCATTCTCGATTCCATGGCAGGCGCATTAAAAAGAAACGAAAGAATAGAGATAAGAGGTTTCGGAATATTTGTCATGCGCAAAAGGAACCCCAGAATTGGACGCAATCCGAAGTCAGGTGAAGCGGTTTCTCTGGGAGATAGAAGGGTCCCGTTTTTCAAAACAGGGAAAGATTTGCGATTAAAGGTTGATCGGAAAAGATGACTTACAAAAATATCATCCTTGAAAAGAAAAAATCATACGCTGTCATTAAATTTAACCGTGCGCATGAAATGAACGCACTTAGCAAAGAAATGAGACTGGAATTTAATGACGCCCTGCTGGATGTCGAGACAGATCAGCAGATGAATGCCTTATTGATTACCGGGGGAGAATATGTCTTTTCCGCCGGCATGGATATCAAGGAAATGGCATCCCTTTCGAATGTGGAGATTGATGACTACTTCGAATCGATGAAGCGATATCTTAAAAAGATATATTCGTATCCGAAACCGGTGATTGCCGCAGTTGGCGGAATTGCACTTGGCGGAGGTTTCAATATCGTGACGGTTTGTGATCTTATCGTTGCATCTGAAAGCGCTATTTTTTGTCACCCCGAGCTGAAATTCGGATTAAGTCCTCTTTTCTATCCTTTAAGCCAGATTGTTGGTGTAAACAAAGCAAAGGAAATTGTTATGTTGGGTGAGCCGATAGGCGCAATCGAGGCAGAAAGAATTGGTCTTGTGAACAAGGTGGCGCCTCCTGAAAGATTCATGAGGGAGGCTGAGAAAATAGCGGAAACATTGTCATCAAGATCTGTCAAGGCACTTGAAGAGCTGAAAAATATCTGTTCCGTGGTTCCGAGGATGGATAAAATTGCCGCTCTGGATTTGGAAATGTCCATTAACGGGATGTTGTTTGCCCGTGATGAGCGCAAAATCCACATGAACGAAGTGCTGTTTCTGGAAAAATTGAAAAAGAAAAAACAAAATTAACGTCTATTCGCAAGATCAGCGCGAGACATTCACCATCAAAAAAAATTTTTTTGGGTCATTTTTATAATCATGTTACCTTGTGACCGGATTTTATGAAATATTACATGATATCAGTTCACTACAATGAACTTCATCGACGTTAGCCCTGTGGTCCGGAATAAAAATATTTCTTGAAAACTGATTAAATCTAGAGATTGTCCCAGTCGTTGCCGGGGGCTGCGAAATCCTTAAGCTGATCTCTTCGTTTTTTATGCTGAAGCTTTTTAAGCGCTTTGGCTTCGATCTGGCGAATGCGTTCACGGGTAACGCCCATCATATCGCCGACTTCTTCCAGGGTGAAGGGCCCGAAATTGCAGGCAACCCAGGTGCAGTTTAGAAACGCCTCGTTTTTCAGACGCCACTCACAGGTTGTGTCGGTGCAGATTTCCGCTATTAAAACCCCTTTTTTCTTGCATAGATAAGTGTTAATCATCCAGTGATCCCTTCGCTGTGTAGAGTAAACGGTAACTTATGGTTACTTGAGTCTTTTGTCAATAATTAAGATAAATAATTTTGTAATAAACATGGATGGATGCCGCAACACGGCAACGGCATAACGTGCCAAAACTGGTTTAAAAAAATATTTTATCCGGCGGACGTCTTTCCGGAACGTACTGGTGCGGAATCTTATCGTCATTCCAGTCCTGTGAAACATACAGATTGCAGAAGCAGCTGCCGAATTCTTTCACATCTTCGCTTCTATAGGCACAGGGACACATAATATCGCGGTCTTTTTCCCGGTCTCCTGCCGCCAGACGGCAGGGGCAGGATGAGTAACCGTAGCGTTCCTTGTTGACCAGAAGATCCTGAAGAATGGAAAGCACCCAGCCCTTGTCTTTGTTGAAAAAGTAACCTTTAGGTTCCTGTGCTTTTTTTAACAGATCATACAGTTCTTCCGCCGTCATGAAAGTCCCAGAGCCTCCCTGATGTCCTTTTCCTTAAAACCGATAATGATTCTGTCACCGATGATAATGGTTGGAAAAGAACGATGCGGGTTGAATTGAATGACTTCATTCAGGGCGGTTTCCCTGTCTGTGCCCTGAAGCAGATCAACATCCGTTGAATCAAAAACGATATGATTTTCATTTAGAAATTTTTTTGCCGCTTTACAATGGCTGCATGTGCTCAATGTATAAATTTTTACCTTTTTTGCCATGTTGCGTCCTCCTCAAATTTTAAAGTTTATATCTGTTTTTTAACGATTATGTCAAGCGGATAGTCGGTGTATTCAAGGGTAAAGATTTATTGACAAGAAGACTCAATTCATATATCAACAAAAGCTCATTTGAAGAAAGAAAATACTTTATGAAACATAATAGTATTATTGCCCGCGAAGGTTTTCCCTTTATCATCATTTCCCTGGTTCTGACTGTCCTTGCAGCATTTTTCAACATCCTGTGGCTGGCAGTCATTTTGGCTCTGATTACGGTTTTTATCATCTGCTTTTTCCGCAATCCAGAAAGGTATTTTAAAGACGAAGATAAGCTGGTGATCTGCCCGGCTGATGGCAAAGTCATCAGAATAGAAGAAGTTGAGGTTCAGGGAACCATATCCGGAAGGTTTAAAAAAATCAGTATTTTCATGAACGTTTTTAACGTTCATGTGAATCGTGCGCCCTATGGTGGGAAGATAGAGAAAATATACTATCACAAGGGTAAATTTCTGTCCGCAAATCTGGACAAGGCGTCGGCGGAAAATGAGCGTAATGAAGTGATGGTTCGCACCAAAGACGGCCGCGTGATCTGGACGGTGCAGATTGCCGGCCTGATCGCAAGGAGAATCGTCTGCTGGGCAAATGAAGGATCCGACATAAGCAAAGGCGAACGATTCGGCTTGATCCGCTTCGGATCACGCGTCGAAGTATTTTTACCTTCCGATTCCCGGATTGTTGTGAATCTGAATGCCAAAGTCCGGGCGGGACAAACACCCCTGGGATACCTCTCATGAATGAAGAACAACGGCAGATCAGAAAAGCGCGGCTTAAAAAAGGTATTTATGTCCTGCCCAACCTTTTTACCACAGCCAGTTTATTTTCCGGATTTTATTCAATCATTGCCTCGGTGCAGGAAAAGTTTTATGTCGCAGCTGTTGCCATATTGGTTTCAGTCGTTTTTGACAGCTTGGACGGCCGGGTAGCAAGAATGACAAACAGCACAAGCAAATTCGGAGCTGAATATGATTCCCTTTCCGATCTGATTGCGTTTGGTATGGCTCCTGCTTTGCTGGCCTATATCTGGGCAATGTCCTTTTACGGGAAACTGGGTTGGATGGCAGGTTTTCTGTTTGTCCTCTGCGGAGCGCTCCGCCTTGCCCGATACAACATACAGATCGGTCTCATCGAAAGCAGTGTGTTCAACGGTCTTCCCATACCGGCGGCTGCCGGTGTCATTGCCACCACGGTTATTTTTTTAGATGATCTTGGCATTGATTACGGAACATTTCACAGTCCTTTCATCCTGGTCCTCGTGTTTGCCCTGTCCGTTTTAATGGTCAGTAATATTAAATATTACAGCGGCAAGGACATGAAACTTTTTTCCCGTATGCCGTTTATGACTTTTCTTGTGCTTGTCGGCATATTATTGATCATTATTTATAAACCGGAAGTTATGTTTTTTGTCATTTTTGTTGGATATGCCCTATCCGGTCCTATCTGGTGGTTGTTAAAATTCATTCAGAAAATGCGCCGCAAGGATGTGAAACCAAACGGTGTTTCCAGCTAGGAATCATAACAACTGAATTGGTTAAATTCCAAAGAGATCCTATGAGAATTTCCGGAGGTGAAGCAAAAGGAAGAGCATTGAAGTTTCCTTCACGATCAACACAGAGACCGACGACGGATTTTCTGCGGGAAACACTTTTCAATATTCTTGGATCATTGCCAAATCAGCTTTTTCTGGATTTGTACGCAGGTTCCGGATCGGTTGGACTGGAGGCGGCTAGCCGTAAAGCAAAAAAAATCGTTTTTGTTGAAAAAAACAGGGACCTGATCGCGACGATCCGGGAGAATGTTTCATTGTGTGGTTATACGGATCGATGCCTGATTATCCATGCTGATATTCAAAAGGCCTTGAGGGATCTTTATAGACAGAAAAGCGGTTTTGATGTGATTTTTGCAGATCCTCCCTATAACAGGGGCTTTATCGGAGAAACACTCCGATTGCTTACGGAATATCCTGTCCTTGGGGGAAACGGTTTCGTTGTGCTGCAGCATTCCATAAAAGAACAACTGGCCCTTTCAACGGAATGGTTCATAACGGATCAGAGAAAATACGGAGACAATTTATTAACTTTGCTAAGGATGGTCAGTGCATGAACACAGAAAAATTCGAAAATAAAATTGCGATCTATCCCGGTTCGTTTGATCCGATTACCAACGGTCATGTGGATATCATAAAAAGAGGCAGCAGAATCTTTGATGAGATCATTGTTCTTGTCGCTAATAATTTTAGCAAGACGGCCCTGTTTACAGTAGAGGAACGCTGTCAGTTTATCCGGGAAGTTTTTCAGGATTATCCGGGGATTCGCGTTGACAGTCATGATGGTCTGTTGATTGATTATCTTAAGAGCTCGGGAGCCAGCACTATTTTACGTGGTATGCGCGCTCTTTCCGATTTTGAATATGAATTCCAGATGGCGCTTATGAACCGGCGTCAGACAAAAAAAGTTGAAACCGTTTTTCTTATGAGCGGTTTTAGATGGTTTTATACCAGCTCCAAGCTGATCAAGGAGGTGGCCAGCCTGGGAGGGTCGGTCAGGGGGCTGGTTCCGGAAAATGTTCATCAGAAATTATTAGAAAAATACAACATGAATGCTAACGGGAGGTAAGTTTGTGAAACTTGCGGGTAGAGTAGCAAAAGTGAAACCATCAGAGACCCTGGCCATAACGGCAAAGGCCAATGCCCTGAGAGCCGAGGGGAGAGACGTTATCGGTTTCGGTGCCGGGGAACCGGATTTTGACACACCGGACCACATCAAGAAAGCAGCCATAAAAGCCATAGAGGCCGGTTTTACAAAATACACGCCGGTTGGCGGAACGGACGATTTGAAAGAAGCGATCATTCAGAAACTGGCGGTTGATAATCATTTGGAATACAAGCGTTCGCAGATTATCGTTTCCTGCGGCGCTAAGCACACATTGTACAATCTGGCGCAGGTGCTCATTGAAGAAGGGGATGAGGTGATTATTCCTGCTCCTTACTGGGTTTCGTATCCTGACATTGTTGTTTTGGCCGGAGGATCGCCGGTCATCGTCAATACCCTGGAAACAGATGGTTTCAAGTTGCTGCCCCGGCAATTAAAGGCCGCAATAACCGGACGCACCAAAGCAGTTGTTCTGAACGGTCCGTCCAATCCGACCGGCGCCGGTTATTCGCCGGACGACCTCAAAGCGCTTGCAGCCGTTCTGGCGGATACAGACATTTTCATCATTTCAGACGATATTTATGAAAAAATACTTTATACGGACTATCCGTTTGCGAACATGGCGACTGTTGATGAGCGGCTGAAAGACAGGACCATAGTGGTTAATGGTGTTTCCAAGGCCTATGCCATGACCGGCTGGCGTATAGGTTATGCAGCGGGTCCGCAGGAAATTATCGGGGCCATGGGGAAAATTCAGGGTCAGAGCACATCTAATCCAACATCTATTTCTCAAAAAGCATCCGTGGCGGCTCTCAACGGCGATCAAAGCGTTGTTGATATGATGGTTAGGGAATTCAAGAAGAGGAGAAATTATATCGTGGGAGCGCTCAATGACATTCCGGGCGTATCCTGTCTGATGCCTGAAGGTGCATTTTATGTGTTTCCCAATGTTTCCGCTATGTACGGAAGTTCTTTTTCAGGTAGAAAAATAACAAGTTCTACCGAATTTATTGAATATCTGCTCGACGAAGCGAATGTGGCCACGGTGCCGGGAGCGGCTTTCGGAAATGATCATCATATCCGTTTGTCTTACGCCACTTCAATGAAGAATATTGAGGAAGGCGTCAAGAGAATTAAAAACGCTGTTGCAAAGCTTGCTTAAACAGCCGTGGAAGGAAGGAAGAAATGGGAGGTCTTTTCGGTGTAATCACACAGGACAGCTGTGTTCAGACGCTATTTTACGGAACGGATTATCATTCACATCTTGGAACCGAGCACGGCGGCATGGCAGTGTTTGGTCCTAAAGGATTTTATAACACCATTCACGGTATATCACAGGCGCAGTTCAAGTCGCGGTTTGTCGATGATTACAGAAAAATGGAAGGGTACGCAGGAGTTGGCGCTATTGATGACGAATCACCGCAGCCGCTGATTTTTCGTTCCAAATTCGGTATTTATGCAGTGGTTGCCACGGGTTTGATCACCAACAAGAATGAACTGGTAGGCGAACTGCTCAATGAAGGTGCCTCATTTACGGAGATGGCCGGAGGAGGTGTCAATAACGCGGAAATTGTCGCTTCCCTGATCAACCGGGGTGACAATATCGTCGAAGGCATCGCTTCCATGCGCGGCATCATTGAAGGATCTATCTGTGTCCTTGTGCTCACACCAGAGGGTATTTACGCCGCCCGGGACAAGGTTGGGCGTTTTCCACTGGCATTGGGTCAGAGCAAGGATTTAAGCAGAAAGTCCTATGTTGTTGCCACCGAAGCAAGCTCATTTGAAAATCTTGGTTACGAGTTGCAACGGTTCGTGGGACCCGGGGAAATTGTTCTGCTTTCTTCCGAGGGAATCAGACAGCTCAAGCCCGAAGGAAACGAGAAAAAAATCTGTTCCTTTTTGTGGATCTATACGGGATCTCCATCATCCACATACGACGGCATCAGTGTTGAGCGAACCCGGGAGCGCTGCGGCAGCTATCTTGCCAAAAGGGACAATGTTGAGGCGGATTTTGTCGCCGGTGTTCCTGATTCCGGCGTCGGTCATGCCATTGGCTATGCGATGGAATCCGGCATTCCGTACCGGAGACCCCTCGTGAAGTACACACCTGGTTACGGGCGAAGTTATACACCTCCAACCCAGGAAATCCGCGATCTGGTTGCCACCATGAAGCTCAGTGCGGTGCGGGAGGTTATCAACGGTAACCGAATGATTATTTGCGACGACTCAATCGTTCGTGGCACACAATTAAAAAATCTTACAGTGAAAAAATTGTGGGACAATGGCGCAAAGGAAATTCACATTCGTCCCGCGTGTCCTCCTCTGATGTTTCCCTGCATCTATGCATCGTCGACCAGGACAACGGCTGAACTTGCCTGCCGTAAAGCGATGCGTGCACTGGAAGGAAGAGATATCGAAGATCCATCGGATTATCTCGATACCGGATCATCAAAACATGCAAATATGATTGACTGGATTCGCCGTGATCTAAATGTGACATCTTTGAAGTACATGACCATAGAAGACATGATTGCGGCTATCGGTCTGCCTGAGGGCCAGTTGTGTCTGCATTGCTGGCTGGGAAAAT
>CAZXIP010000002.1:0-41442 GCA_964640755.1 uncultured Smithella sp.
ACGCCCAGGAATGCCTGGGAGAAATCCTTTCGATAGAATTTCCTGAAATTGATACATATGTAGAACGGGATGAAGCCTTCGGTTCCATAGAATCCACCAAGGCTGTTGTGGACTTGATTGCGTCGGTCAGCGGGACAATTGTCAGCGTCAACGAGGACATCAACGACGACATCGGCATCATCAACAGCGATCCTCATGATACCGGCTGGCTGGTTGTGATTGAGATGGACGACATGGAACAGCTGGATGATCTCCTGGATGCTGCGGGATATCATGATTTTGTCATGCAGCAGGAAGCCGACTGAATTTCTTTTATGATCTGGCGTCTTCTTAATTACCGGTCATGCAGCGCCAGCGAAAATATGGCTATCGACGAAGCTGTTCTTCTGGAAACCATCCATCACAACAAACCTCCCACATTGCGCTTTTACGGCTGGAGCCGGCCGGCCGTTTCTATCGGCTATTTTCAGGAATTAACAAAAGAGATTAACGATGACCGGTGCCGGTTATCGGATGTTAAGGTTGTCCGAAGGATAACCGGGGGCAAAGCCGTATATCACCGAGACGAAATCACTTATTCTGTCGTGGCAGGAAGTTCGACAGGTCTTTTTCCCGACGATATTGCCGGAACTTATAGAATAATCAGCCTTTGCCTGTTGCGCGGGCTTTCCAATCTGGGCATCCGTGCAAAGCTGGCTGAAACCGCATCTATCGGTGTGGACAGGAAGCCGGACCTCGACGCATGTTGTTTTTCGGTTCCTGCCGGTAATGAGCTTATGGTGGACGGCAGGAAAATCTGCGGGAGTGCGCAGACAAGAACACGCGGAGGATTTATTCAGCACGGATCACTGCTGATGACATTTGATCCCGTTGAGACAGCTGACATGATTCTGTCATCAGACGCTCCGGATTGTCATGCAAAACTAAGGAAGTCCGTTACAGCCGTGAATGAGCTGCTTCCTTCGCCTGTTTCTGCAGAGACGCTTTGTTTTGCTTTGAAAAAAGGGTTTGTTGATGAACTGGGAATCGACATGACGGAAGGAACGTTAACACCGGCTGAAAAGGCGTTGAGCCGCCGACTGGTTAAAAAATATGAAAGCGATGCCTGGAACCGGGACAGAAAAAAAAAGCGCATTTCACAGATTCATTCATAATATCATGGCGCTATCCCGGTCGGTGGTGCATGTTCCATATAAATTCCATCTGATCTTGCCGTCAGTTTAAAGCAATTGTTTAAAGTAAAGAACTCGCGGTTGAAAGCGGACTGCCACGATGACGGAAATCCGGTGAGAGATAAAAATATTTATTTTTGTTGCAATTTTTAATCAGATCGCATATATGGATGCATCGTTGTTCGGGGTATCATGTTTAAAATTGAGCATTTTGCCGCGTACAGCAAGTTGCATGCGGGTAACCGTGGGAAATCATCAGAGAAATAAGGACTTCTAAACGTCCGCAAAGAGTGGTTTCCAGGCAGGGAGCGTGATTTAATTTTATTGGAAATTCTAGGGTAGTTGACGATGCAGGATGATTTTGCCTGCGTCGTGCTGCCCTTTTTTTGCGTCTAAAAGTGGAAAATAAAAAATAATGTCTGTAACAATGCATGAGGAGGAAAAAAATTGGAAGTTAAGGTTATTGATAACGATGTCGAAAAAGCACTCAAGATTCTGAAAAACAAACTTTCGAAAAGCGGACTATTCAAAGAATTGAAAGTCAGGCGAGCCTATGAGAAGCCTTCGGTCAAGAAAAAGAGAAAAACGATCGAAGCACGCCGGAGACTGGCCAAGGTTCAGCGCCGCCGCAGCAATTAATTTTATTTCGGAATAAAAGACCGGTAATATTTCATTTTTTTCATGTGCCCGACATAAGGGAATGATCAGTATGGAAAAGCAATACCTGATTGATGAAATATCCAAGGAAGAATCGTGGCGGATCTTTCGCATTATGGCGGAATTTGTAGAATCCATCGAAATTCTTTCCAAAGTTCATAATGCCGTGACAATTTTTGGTTCGGCCCGTCTCAAACCTGGTGATAAATACTATCAAATGGCCGAAAAGCTCGGGATGCTTCTGGCACAAAGTGGATTTTCTGTGATTACGGGCGGCGGGCCCGGGATTATGGAAGCGGCCAATAAAGGTGCAGCAGAAGCGGGCGGTCAATCCGTGGGCATGAATATCAAGCTGCCTTTCGAGCAGAAGCCAAATCCCTATGCCAATCTTCAGCTTGATTATAAATATTTCTTCATTCGCAAAGTTATGTTTGTTAAATATGCTATGGCCTATGTGATCATGCCGGGCGGCTACGGTACCATGGACGAATTTTTTGAAGCCCTGACGCTGATCCAGACCAAAAGAGTGAAAAGCTTTCCCGTAATCCTGATGGGCAGGGACTACTGGCAGGGTCTGCTGGACTGGCTGAAGGACAGCATGGTACAAAAGAATATGATCCTTCCTTTTGATCTAGAGATGATTCAACTTATTGACGAACCGGAAGAAGTTGTAAAGCATATCAAGAAATACGTCATCGTTTAAACTCAAAATTATCTTCTCCTTGAGAGTCATGTATGACCCTGGAACAAGTTATTGCAGGTTTAAAAAAGGGAAAAGTTGCGCCCTGTTATCTATTATATGGTGAAGAAGAGTATCTGCTTGGCGAAGCGCTCCAGCAAATACTGGACGTGATTGTCCCTGTGGCCGACCGTGATTTCGGTCTTTTTTTTATTGATGGTGGAAATGAAGACATTGATCTTTTAAAAGACCATCTGCTTACGCCGTCGCTTTTAGGCGGCCCGAAGGTTGTTGTCGTAAAAAATACAACCATTTTTCAATCCCGTGAGAATCTGGGTGATCTGATCCGGAAAATTCGTGACAACATCGATGGAAGTCCTGATAAAGCCGCAAAATATTTTTTGGCCTTTTTGAAAGTGTCCGGCTTTGCCTGGGAAGATATCCGGGGTGCCGGATGGCAGAAAATCACCGACGAGCAATGGCGCAAGGCCGTGGATGAAGATTCGGGCGGTGACCGGGACAAGTGGCTGCCGCGGATGGTTGAGATTTGTGAAAGCCAGGGATGGATGTTGGACAATATTAAGGATTTATCCGATCAGCTTGAAGAACTTCTGGCGAATGGGTTTCCCGCGGGGAATTGTTTAATCCTGACTGCCGAAACAGCGGACAAGAGAAAAAAGATTTTCAAGGTGATCGACAAGGCAGGCATTGTCCTGCATTTTGGCGTGATAAAAGGAGAATCGGCCACCGGGGAAGTATTTAAACTTGAAGCGAAAAAATTACTTGGCCGCAACGGGAAGGGGCTTGCTCCCTCGGCCTGGATCGCCCTCGGGAAAAAGACCGGATTTCAGCTGCGTCCTTCATTAAATGAGCTGCAGAAACTCATTGCTTTTGTCGGCGATCGTTCCGTCATAGAAGAAAAGGACGTGGAGGATGTCGTAGGGAAAACGAAAGAGGATTCGATATTCGATTTAACAACGGCCCTTGCTGAAAAAAATGCGCAGGCGGCGCTTATTGCCCTGAAGGCAATGCTTGATCAGGGAATGCATCATTTGATGATTCTGACCATGATCAGCCGCGAAATACGCATGCTTTTACAGGCATCCCTGCTTGTCCGTTCAGGGAAGCTTCCCATATTCAATTCAAATATGGAATATGGCACATTTCAGAAAAACATTTATCCCGCTGTGACCGGCCTGGCGTCAGGTGTATCCCGCAAGGATGATTTGCTGGTTAATAAGCATCCCTTTGTGATTTACAACGCACTTCGTCATTGCGGCCGGTTTCCCTATCCTGTTTTGGTGAATTATCTGGATGATTTGCTTAATATGGACCGGGCCATGAAATCTTCGGCTACCGATCCGCAGCTGCTTCTGGAGCGTTTTTTGATCAAAGCCTGTGCTAGTAAAGCTTCCTGATTTTTGTCTGTGCCTTTCTTTTGGCTTTTGGCAGCCTGCGGGCGGGACCTTTTTTACCGGTCGGTTGTCCGGATTCTTCCTCATCCTCGTCTTTTTGTTCCGTGAAGTCGTCACCCGAAGTGGTCAGCTGCCTGTTCACAATCGATTCAAATTCAGTCGATGATAATGTGGCTTTGCCTTTGCGTGAGGCGAAAGAGCTGATTTCCCGATCAGAAGAGACCACAAGTATTTCTTCATCGGTGGAGGCCGTAATCCTTTTCAGAACATCATCGGCCTTGACGCCCCGGCTCGAGTAAATGATCTGAATGCCTGAAAGATAGTCCCGTTCTTCCTGCGCTGAACCGCTGATCCAGCCGTCAAAAACAACGGTAATGCGGTGATCTTTCCTTTTGCGGTATCGGGAAAGCCACTCAATCAGGGCCTTGCGTCCCGCCTCAAGACTATGCCGTTCAAAGCGCTTGAGGTCGATGGACTGCCGGATCAGATTATAGCCGTCAATAAGGATGTGCATAATTGATTTTTACACATTGCCGCTTTCGGATCAATAAAAAAGTCTGGTATTTTTCTTGACTTGACGGTTGTCTGTCTGCTACCGTCCAACATCTTCGGCGGCTGTTGAAAAGGCTCAGATGCTGTGTTGCGATTGAGCTCTGGCGGACAAACGTACAATCACTGTACGATCCCGCGCTTGATCCTCACGCACGCTTTCCTGATTCTTTTTGAATAGCCTGTTTGCGGTTTCGAAGCGGGAAGCGCCCGCTTGACAATAAATAACATGGAGGCTTTTATGGAAATTAAAAAAATATGTGTGCTGGGTGCGGGTTTGATGGGCAATGGAATCGCACAGGTTTGCGCCGCAGCGGGTTTTGATGTGGCCCTCAGGGACATCGAGCAAAGGTTTATCGACGGCGGCATGAACACCATTAAAAAGAACCTGAACCGGGATGCGGAAAAGGGCAAAATCACCAAAGAGCAGATGGATGAAATTCTGGGTCGGATCAAACCGACGCTCGATCTGAAGGAAGCAGCCGCGGACGCCGATGTTGTTGTGGAAGTCGTTATTGAACTGATGGACCTGAAAAAGAAAGTCTATGCAGAACTGGAAGCTGTTGTCCCTGCACACTGCCTGTTTTTTACCAACACCTCGGGTCTGAGCATTACGGAAATGGCCTCTATTACCAAGCGTCCGGATCGTTTTATCGGCACGCATTTTTTCAACCCGGTTCCGGTGATGCGCTTGCTGGAAGTGATCCGCGGGCAGCAGACGTCGGATGAGACAGTGGAGGTTGCCAAAGCCTGGGGCAAGAAAATCGGCAAGGAAGTCGTCATGGTGAATGAAGCGCCTGCTTTCGTTGTCAACAGGATTTTATGCTCCATGATTAATGAAGCTTTCTTTGTGCTGGATGAAGGTCTCGCCACGGCTGAGGATATTGATAAAGCGATGCAGCTCGGCTGTAATCATCCCATCGGGCCTCTGGCGCTCGGTGACCTGATCGGCCTGGATACGCAGCTTCGGATTTGTGAAGGGATGCACCGGGAACTGGGCGATAAATACCGGCCGTCGCCACTTTTAAGGAAGCTGGTTCGTGCCGGCAACCTCGGGCGAAAATCCGGCCGTGGTGTCTATGACTACAGCAAGAAATAACCGGATTTAAATCGATCATACGGCGGCCATCGTTCAAAACGGGGCCGCCGTTTTTTTTGCCGGGAAAAGGGCATTACCTTTTATTGGCCGCAGCCTTCAGGGCAGCGATGGTTTGTGCGTAGTCGGCAGTGCCGAATACCGCGGCGCCTGCGACAAGAACATCCGCACCGGCCTGTGCAATTGCGGCAATATTAGCAAGATTGACGCCGCCATCCACTTCCAGCAGGGGCTTTTGCGGAAGCTTCACCATCATCTTATCTGCCCGCGTGATTTTATCCAGAGAACTTTTGATAAACCGCTGTCCTCCGAATCCGGGGTTGACTGACATAATCAGCAGAAGGTCAATATCCGGCAGAATTTCTTCAATTTGCGAAAGCGGCGTTGCCGGATTTAAAGAAACACCTGCCTTTTTTCCCGCATTTTTGATGAGTTCCACGGTACGGTGAAGATGACTGGCCGCCTCCACGTGGACGGTAATGTAATCGGCTCCCGCGGCGGCAAAAGATTCAATATATCTGTCCGGATTCTTGATCATCAGATGTACGTCAAATGGCAGTGCGGTGGACTTGCGCAGAGCGCCGATAATGGCGGGCCCCATGGTAATATTGGGGACGAAATGACCATCCATGACGTCGACGTGAATCCAGTCTGCTCCTGCTTTTTCCACTGCGGTAATCTCTTCGCCAAGTTTAGCTCCATTGGCGGAGAGGATTGAAGGGGCTATCAGTTTCATGATATTTTCTCCTCTGTCCGAAAGTAAATATACCAAAGCATTGCAACTGTCAACCCTGGCAGGTTTATAGGCTTTAGGCTAATAGGCTCCCCTCTCCTTTCTGCTTGACACGGCACACGAAAAATTTGAATATGCACCCATGAGATTTTTGTATAATATTCTTTTAATGATTGCCGCTGTGCCCGGGCTTTTATTTTTCTCTCTGAAAATCCTGATCACCGGTAAATACCGCAACAGTTTTATCCAGAAGCTTGGCGGCAGGCAGGAGTCAATCCTGGCCGGGCTGAAAGAAGGAAGGCGCGTCTGGATTCACGCCGTTTCTGTCGGCGAGGTGACGGCCGCCGCCCCGATTGTTGCTTCCATTAAAAAGAGAAGGCCGGACGTGCAGGTTGTTTTTTCAACATCCACGGAAACCGGTCAGGGGATGGCCAAAGGGCTGGTCAAAGAGGCAGATGCCTTTATCTATTTTCCGCTGGATTTTCCATTTGCCGTCATCAAGACACTGGATCTTGTTCGTCCGGACGTCTTTGCCCTGGTGGAGACGGAGCTGTGGCCGAATTTTCTGGCCGCCTGCAACAGGCGCGGCATTTCATCTTTAATTGTTAACGGAAGGATTTCCCCCCGCTCTTTTGGCAAATATCAAAAGACGGGGTTTTTCTGGCGGCGGATTCTGGAAAATATTGCTGAAGCCGGGATGATTTCCGATGTTGACGCATCAAGAATTGCCGGCATTGGAATGGCGGCGGGAAAAATCAAAGTTCTGGGCAACGCCAAGTATGATGCCCTGGCGGCAATGGCTTCACCCGCCCTTCACGAAGACATCGCCTCGCGTTTGCAGGTTCAAAAAAATGAAAAATTCCTTGTTGCGGGAAGTACACACCCCGGCGAAGAAGACATTGTCATTGAGGCCTATAAAAAAATGCTTGCGCGTTACCCGGAATTCAGATTAATTCTTGTACCGCGACACATAGAGCGAACCCGCGACGTAATCGGTGTTTTGCGGCAGGCGGGGTTGAATGATATCATAACCTTTACAGAGATCAGGGGCGGGCGGCCGCGCCGTAATGAAAAGGTGATAGTTGTCGATGTCATTGGCGAACTCTTCAAAATATATTCACTGGGGACGATCGTCTATTGCGGCGGTTCGTTGGTGCCGAAAGGCGGTCAGAATATTCTTGAAGCGGCGGCCTGGGGCAGTGTGATTTTTTACGGTCCCTCCATGGAAGACTTCAGTCAGGAGGCGGCGCTTCTGGAAGATGTTGGGGCAGGCATCCGCATTCGCGATGCCCGTGAATTGTCCGAGGGCATGTTAAGGATTCTGGCTGATCCGCAGGACGCCCGGAGACGAGGTGAACGCGGCCGGGCGGTTGTTCTTGCCAATATGGGGGCCGCCGAACGTTATGCGGAAATGATTATCAGGTACACGGGCTGACCCCCTTCCCGCGAAAAGAGAAAAGTTCTTTAGATCGTGGTGGAAAAGCAGGCCTAAAAAAGATAAGCTGGTGATGTTCAAGGAGGATACACGTATGCAGAAGAAATACGAGGCGCTAAGCGAGCAGGTCAATCTGACAAAAACATTAATGGCGAAATCGGTTATTTCCAAATACCTCAACAGAACGAATCTGATCTGCTATTCAGAACTTTCCCGGCTTCTGGGCTGCGAAGCGTTCGTCAAGCATGAAAACCACAACCCGACCGGATCGTTCAAGATCAGAGGGGCGCTGAATTTCTTTCATCACATGTCCAGGGAAGAACTGGAAACCGGAATCCTTGTGGCGACCAGAGGCAATCATGGCCTGGCAATGGCCTGGGCCGGACAATGGTTTCATGTTCCCTGCACGGTGGTTGTGCCGGAAGACAACAATCCGGAGATTAACAGAATCATTGAAAGCTACGGTGCTGAGGTCATCGTCCATGGTGAAGATTTCTACGATGCCCAGTCATACTGTGATGAACTGGTAGACAGTGCGGGCTATTATTATGTCCAGCAGGGAAATGAGCCGGAAATCTTAAATGGCCTTGCCACCATGGGGCTGGAGATTATGGAAGACCTGCCCCTGGCTGATACCATTATTTGCCCCATCGGCGGCGGAGCGGGCTGTGCATCGCTTCTGAAAACTGTCCGTGCGATCAAGCCGGATATCGAAATCATCGGTGTGGAAGCCCGGAACGCGTCGTCTTTCTACAATTCATGGAAGAAAGGGGAAATTGTAACACTGGATGAAGCCCATACGATTGCCGACGGACTTGCTGCAAGAACGGTTTTTCATCTGCCTTATGTGATCCTGAAAAACACCATCAATGATGTTGTTCTCCTAACCGAAGACGAGATACTCGAAGGGGTCAGGATGGCGCTGAACACCACACATAATCTGGCGGAAGCCGCTGGAGCCGTATCGCTGATGGCGGCTTACAAAATCAGGGACAGGCTTTCCGGCAAGCGGGTGGTGATGATCATGTCCGGCGGCAATATGAAGATGGATAATCTGAAAAAAGCAATCGGCTGTTGATTTGCTCCAAAACAGCTGATAGACAATGCCCCCGGGGTTTCCATGGCAAAATAATACAGTTCGGTCATGAAGATCAACGGGGCTGCTTTCAATATCGGGGGCATCCATTCGGTGTCCCGGGTTCTTAAGAATTCAAAAGGCACAAGGAGTTTTTATATATTATGACGCAACCGGTAAACCCAAACCAGAACGATTTTATCCGGGACATCATCGAAGAAGGCCTCCGGGAAAACAAAAACGAAGGACGTGTCGCCACGCGTTTTCCACCTGAGCCCAACGGTTATATCCACATTGGACATGCCAAGTCGGTTTGCCTCAACTTCGGCATTGCCGCGCAATATAAGGGAACCTGCAACCTGAGGCTGGATGATACGGACCCGCTGGGCGAGTCCATGGAATATGTCGAGTCCATCATCCGTGATGTGCGATGGCTGGGATTTGACTGGGGAGAACGTCTTTTTTACGCATCCGATTATTTTGAGAAACTTTATGCATTTGCGGTGGAGCTCATCAAAACCGGCAACGCCTATGTGTGCAGCCTGAGCGCCGACGAAATGCGGGAAAGCCGGGGAACCTTCACCGAACCGGGGAAGGAAAGCCCTTATCGAAACCGTTCGGTGGAAGAGAACCTGGACCTTTTTACCCGGATGCGGCAGGGCGAGTTTGCTGACGGCGCTCATACTCTCCGCGCGAAGATAGACATGGCGTCACCAAATATTGTCATGCGCGACCCGGTGCTTTACCGAATCAAGCGGGAACCTCACTACAGGACGGGAGACAAATGGGTCATCTACCCGATGTACGATTTTGCCCACTGCCTTTCCGATGCCCTGGAAGGCATTACCCATTCCATCTGTACCCTGGAGTTCGAAAACAACAGACCTCTTTATGACTGGATCGTGGAAAAACTGATTGAGAAAAACCGTCCGCGACAGATTGAGTTTGCCCGTCTGAATTTAAGTTACACGGTTTTAAGCAAGCGCAGGCTTATTGAGCTGGTGAAGAAAAACTATGTGCAGGGTTGGGATGATCCACGTATGCCCACCGTGACGGGAATGCGTCGCCGGGGCTACACGCCGGAGGCCATCCGGAACTTTTGTGCCGAAATCGGTGTGGCCAAGAACGACAACCTGATTGATGTGTCCCTGCTGGAGCATTGTGTCCGCGAGGATTTGAATGAAAAAGCACCTCGGGCGATGTGTGTTTTACATCCCCTGAAGGTTGTCATCGACAATTATCCGGAAGGCTGGTCTGAACAGTTTGAAATTCAGAACCACCCGCAGCGTCCGGAACTCGGTTCGAGGCAGGTTCCCTTTTCCGGGGTGCTCTGCATCGAGCGCGACGACTTTATGGAGGATCCGCCTAAAAAATATCATCGTCTCGGGCCGGGGCGGGAAGTGCGTCTTCGCAATGCCTACGTCATCAAATATGAAAGCATGGTAAAAGATGAAACTGGCGAAGTAGTTGAGCTGCACTGTACCTATGATCCGGCAACCCTCAATGGACCGCCGGCCGACGGACGAAAGGTGCAGGGCGTGATCCACTGGGTTTCGGCGCAGGATGCCGTGCCCGCAAAAGTACGCCTTTACGACAGGCTCTTCAGTATTCAGGATCCGGGCGGGGAAGAAGAGTTTTTACAGTATCTGAATCCGGGTTCGCTGGAAATTCTCAGTACATGTTATGTAGAGGCAAGCCTGAAAGACGCCGTGCCGGGAAGCCAGTATCAGTTTGAGCGGCTGGGGTATTTTTGCGTTGATCCGGACACAAAACCGGGAAAGCCGGTTTTCAATCGGGTGGTGCCCCTGAGGGATTCATGGACCAGGATTGCCGGCGGAAAATGAGGGCCGGCAGCTCGTTGAAACTGGTGTAAAGGTTCAGTGTACAAAATTCGTTTTTTTGCAAGGTTCACCCCTTGCGTGCCTTTCAACATGCTAAGCCTCCGGATTTATGAATAGCCTGTGGGGGTGGATTTTATAAATGGCTGGGGAACAAGGATTCGAACCTTGATTAACGGAGTCAGAGTCCGGCGTCCTACCATTGAACGATTCCCCAGCAGGATCACATTGAAAACGCTTTACTCTTTCGGATGATACCCGTTTCGAGCGGGGGTGACTATAATGCGATTGATTTTTTATGTCAACAAATTTTCCTGTCCAAGAAGGATAAAAGTCAATACCTGAAAAATGTGGCGATGCTTGCTGAAAGCATTTAATTTCATTAGGCATGGAGGGGTGACCTTCATTGTGCCGATTGATTCAATGCCGGATGGGCAAAAAATAAAATATCGATTTTAACGGCAGAAAAGGAGAGAATCATGGTGGATAACATAACTCAAATAGGAAATCTGATCGATGTCTTGAAGCTTAAAGACATTGCGGCGTACCAGGAGCATTCTGTGGTCAGTCGGGAGATTATCAGGAAACCGGCAGGAACGATGACCGTCTTTGCTTTCGATCAGGGGCAGGGTTTAAGTGAACATACCGCCCCTTTTGACGCAGTGGTTTTTCTGCTTGAAGGTGAAGCCGAAATTACCATCGACAAAAAACCCCATTCGGTTAAAGAAGGGGAAATGATCATCATGCCGGCCAATAAGCCCCACGCGCTTAAAGCCGTGACAAAGTATAAAATGCTGCTTGTGATGATCAAATAAATAAAAAACAAAAAGAGAGAGTTTGAACTTGTCAGCGACGATTTCAAACCAATCCGACGGCGCAGGGAAGAAGTGCTGGCGCAGTCATTTGAGCTTGAGAAAGAATTTGCCGGCAACGTTCAGGGAATCATGTTTCTGTGCAGGATTCACAATCCTGAATTTTTTATATGAAAACCAAATTTCCTTGACTTGGCGAATAAATATTAATATTGTAAAAAACAGAGCAGGGAGCATCCATTAAGCAAGAGTTAACCTTTCATTGAATGCAATTCACAGTAAGAAGCAAAACCGGCGGCATCCAACTCGTCTAAAGAAACAGTACCATCAGTAACGTTACAGACAAAAGACAACGAATAATCATTAAACAGGTATTATTTGTCAGCGGCGAATTTCAGTTCCATTCAAAATGAAACGTGACGAAAGGCGGGGTGGCATTTATGGCGATTTTTGAATACGGCGAGTACAGCAACACGTATGAGGCACCGGACAATTTAGTGGAAATTTTTGAAAACAGCGCCGCTAAATACGCAAATAATCTGCTCATGGGCGAGAAAGACAGTGCCGGGGTTTATCAATGGGTAACCTATAGTCAGATTGCAACGCGTGTGAACAATTTGCGGGCGGGGCTGTCAGCGATTGGCGTTAAAGCGGGTGACACCGTCGGGATCATCGCCAACAACCGGAAGGAATGGTTAATTGGAGAGATGGCCACACAGGGCCTGGGTGCCGCTTACGTACCCATGTATGAAAAAGAATTGCTCTCAATGTGGAAATATATTGTAAAAGATGCCGAGGTCAAGATCTTGTTTGTTTCCAAGCCTGAAATTTTTAACAAAGTGAAAGATTTCTCCTCAGAAATACCAACCCTCAAGCAGATCTACCTGATCGAGGGAACAGGGGAAAACACGATGGCCGGACTGGAGAAAAAAGGAGAGGGGAACCCGGTGCCCTCTCGAAAACCAAAGTATTCCGATGTCGCAGTCTTAATTTATACATCAGGGACCACCGGTGAACCAAAGGGTGTCCTTCTTTCTCATGGCAATCTGGCGGAAAACGTAAAGGCAGGCCTGGCCTGGTTTTTAAACTTAACCGAAAAGAGCCGGTGCATCTCCATGCTTCCCTGGGCGCATTCGTTCGGGATTACGGCCGATTTACATGCTTTTATCCTGAGAGGGGGTTCTATCGGGATTATGGGATCGGTCGAGACGTTAATTGAAGATTTGCCCAAAATTCAACCCACCTTCATGATTACCGTGCCAAGAATTTTCAACAAGGTCTATAACGGGGTCTGGGCTAAGATGCGGGAAGAAGGCGGCTTAAAACTGAAGCTTTTTGAAGCGGCGCTGGCGGCAGCTAAAAGCAAACGGGAAACAGGCAATGCCGGTTTGAAATATAAAATCCTGGATAAGATTGTCTTGAAAAAGATTCGGGCCCGCTTCGGAGGGTGCCTGGAAAACGCGGTCACCGGCAGCGCTCCGATGAACGTGGAAATTGCCAAGTTCTTTATAGATGTGGGAATCCCAACCTATGACGCCTATGGCCTGAGCGAAACGTCTCCGGCTACTACCATCAACTCCCCTTTAATGGGGAATCGTCTGGGGTCTGTTGGCAAACCCATTAACAAAACCAAAGTTGTCATTGATCGATCACGGACAGGCGAGAACAATGACGATGGTGAGATTATTTGCTTCGGCCCCCAATGCATGATCGGGTACCACAAAAAACCGGAAAAAACTCAAGAAGTGATTGTCGAGATGAACGGGATGCGGGGTGTACGAACGGGAGATCGGGGACGTCTGGATGATGATGGATTTTTATACATCACCGGCCGATTCAAGGAGGAATATAAACTGGCCAATGGCAAATATATCCATCCTGATGCGGTTGAACTGGAAATGAAGGTTTTACCCTGGATTTTAAATGCGTTAGTCACCGGGGCGGGTCATGAGTACAATGTGGGTCTCATTGTGCCCGACTTGAAATTACTGCAACATCTGGCCACCGAGTTGAACTTATCCGTAAAACCAGAGGACCTTTTTGATCCCACTAACCCTGCCGGCCAGAGTTTCAAGGATTTGTTAACTGCTGAAGTCCAGAACCATTTAAAGAAAACATTGGGATCCTATGAAATCCCCCGCAAGTTTGCGTTTATCCTGGACGATTTTACCGTGGATAACGGCATGCTGACCCAGACCATGAAACTCAAACGAGGGGTGGTCATGGAAAAATACGGAACTATGCTGGAAGATTTATACAAAGAATGATTCTTGTGCAGGAAGGAGGGACATCCGTCTCTCCTTCCTGCGGGTGTTCGTTTTTCCGGAATGGTTGTTCGTTGACGGGTACGAATAAGAGGCTCAGTTTTTACTCGTCTTTATTGTAATATCCCGCCCATTTCTCATCAATCTTTTGCTGGATGTCAGCAATTTGTGCATCGGTAAGAAGCCTGAACCGCGACTGTGTCCGGAAATATTCATGAACCGGTACCAGCTTGCGTTTTTCAATCAGCTTTTCGGAGGCGGCCGTCAACTTGAACTCGCCGTTGACGATTTCGTAAAGATCGTAATACCCGGTTTCGACCGCCAGCCTGCCGATTTTGATTCCGTATCGCGGATCATAGCCCCAGCCCGGCGGACATGGGATGTGAATATGGAAATACTTGGTTCCCGGCAGATGCAGGCAGTTTTTGATCTTGTCATAAAGATCCAGTGGATAAGCCGCCGAGCAGGCGGCAACGTAGCTCAATTTATGTGCCGCCATGATGGCGGGTACGTCTTTTTTCTGCTGGAGCTTGCCCTTGAACGGTGTGTTGGCGGTTATCGCACCGATCGGCGTCGTTCCCGATCTCTGAACGCCCGTGTTCATGTATCCTTCATTATCGTAACAGAAATAGATAAAATTGTCGCCGCGCTCCGCCGCGCCGGATAAAGCCTGCAAGCCAATATCGCTGGTTCCGCCGTCGCCCGCCCAGGCGGCCACCGTTGTGTGGCTGTTGCCCTGTGTTTTCAGGGTGGCGAGGATACCAGTGGCGGCGGCTGCTGTTGAGGCAAACGTCACATTCAGGCAGGGAAGTTTTGTCGAGGCAACAGGAAAAAGTCCCTGAAGCACGGTCAGGCAACTGGGTGGGACAACAAGCATGGTGTCTTTGCCCAGGGCTTTCAGGCCTACTCTGTAGGCGATAGCGAGTCCGCAGCCGGTGCATGCCCGTGTTCCCGGGTGGACATACTCCTCTGTCGGTAAACTTAAAATAGTGGTTTTGACCTGCATTTGCTTCTCCTATAGCTTAAGGCCGATCCAGGTGGGTTCACTGGAAACCCGGCCCTGTGTCGCCGTCCTGAACATTTGTGTCAGATCGTCTGTTCGTATTTCACGGCCACCGATTCCCACAATAAAATTCTGGACGGACGGCAGGGTGCCTGTGCCCGCAAGATGTTCATAGAGGGCGGATTTTAAATCCGATGTGAGCGCCCCTTCATAACCGTAACTCAACGCCTTCTCAAAAACGATGACGGTCTTTTTGCCTTTTAAGGCATTGGCGATGGTTTCGTCCGGGAAAGGCCGGTAGAAGCGGACGCCCATAACGCCGACCTTGATTCCTTCTTTTCTTAGCGCATCTACGGATACCCTTAATTGGTAGGTCAATGACCCGAGGCCGACGGCGACATGGTCGGCATCGTCGCACCGGTAGGATTCGATATACGGGTCGCCGCTACGGCCGAATATTTCGGCAAACCTTTTTTCCGCGTCGGCAGCCACGGCAAGCGTTCTCCGCAGTTCTTCCTGGAGCAGATACCGGATTTCCATGTAGCTGTGGGCCAGTTCACCGCGGACATCCAGGCGCACATCCGGCAGGGTCACAGTGTTGAGATTGGCCGGCTCCTCCGGGTTGAGTGCGTATTCAGGCTTAAATGGAGGCAGAAAGGCGTCAACCGTTTCCTGCTCAGGAAGATCAAAAGGCATGAAGGTGTGGGACAGGATGTATCCGTCGTAGCAGACCATTATGGGGATGCTTACTTTTTCCGCGATCCAGTATGCCTTAATGACAGCATCGATAATCTGCTGGTGGTCTGCGCAATATATCTGTATCCAGCCCGTATCGCGCTGTGAAATAGAATCCTGCTGGTCGTTCCAGATGTTCCACGGCGCGCCGACAGCCCGGTTGACCACGCACATCACGATGGGCAGTCTCGCGCCGGATGCCCACTGGACCTGTTCGTGCATGTACAGGAGTCCGTTGGCGCTGGTGGCCGTGAAAACCCTGGCACCCGCCGACGAGGCGGCGATACATACAGCCAGGGCGGAATGTTCACTTTCCACGGGAATGTATTGCGCCTTCATATCGCCGCGTTCAACATATTCAGAGAGTTTTTCCGTCAGCGGGGTCTGCGGCGTGATGGGATAGGCTGCGATGACACTGGCGCGGCAAAGTTTGACACCCAGAGCTGCTGCCGCGTTTCCATTTTCGATAATGTGCATGGCGGCTACTCCTTGTCTTCTTCTGAAAATTTTGCTTCATCCACCATGGTGATGGCCCTGGTGGGGCATTCTTCCGCACAGATTCCGCAGCCCTTGCAGTATTCAAGGTCAACCCGCGGCGGGATCGTGCGCGAAATGACAATTTCCGGGCAGAACAGCCAGCAAATGAAGCAGGCTTCCTTGTTTCTTTTACAGGGGATGCAGAGGCTCTGGTCGAGCACCGGGCGCTCCACCCTCCATGATCCGGTTCTCCCGCCGTCCCCGGGGCCATGCTCGCTGTGCGATGTTTTCCTTCGGTAATTTCGAGTGCCCATATTCAACCTCCGACCCGGGTTCGTTCATAAGCAATCCTGGCAGACAAAGAATTTTTCTGTGGTTTTCTGGCGCTGAATTCCTCTTCGATACCTTTGATCAGGATATCAATTCCGAGCAGGGTCGTTGCTTTTTCCAGTGAGCCGATGATTCCGGTGTTAACCATCCCATGGGGAAGTCCTGCCTCCACCGAAATGGCCGTGATATCCGCAATAGCCAGCTTGAAATCTTTAAAGCCGTATGATTCAAAAGCCATCGGGGTGTTTAAAACAATGAGGCCGCCTTTTTTGAGGCCATGCGTGACATCCGTTTCTTTCAGCAGCAGGTGGTCCAGGACAACGACGATGTCCGGGGTTTCGATTGGTGATAAATCATAAATTTTCGTTTTGGAAATTTTCAGGGACGTCATGACCGGCGCGCCCCTTCGTTCGGTGCCGAAGGTCGGCGCCATGACAACGCCCGCGTATCCGGTGGCAAAGGCCGCAGAGGCGACAATCTTGGCCGCTGTGATGGCGCCCTGGCCGCCCCTTCCGTGCCAGCGGATTTCAATAAATTCTTTGTCCATAAAAAACCTCAGTTCTTCACAAAAGCATGATTCAGCCGTAAAAGACAGGTTTCTGTCTTTTACAAATACAAATGGAAACGTCAGACTTTCTTTGCCTTCCTTCGAAGGATAACCAGCATGACGGTCATTACCATTAAAAATACAATAAGGCCAATTGCCGCCAGAACAATGATCGTCGGCTCCGTTCCCCTGGAAACAAGATTGACCGGGTTGATGCTCGGCTTTTCCACAATCCGTCCCAGCTTGCCCCTGTATTTTTCGGGAATATCCGAAAGGCCGTTGCCGTTTGTATCCGGAAAAGACCGGACGTATTGAATGACGCCCTGCCATTCTTTGAGTTCCTGAACGCCCGGAACGGCTTTGTTGCCGTCAACCAGCGCCGCAGATAATTTTTTCAAGGGCATCCCGTCTTTATCTTTCGGAACGATATCCAGCATGGAATATGTGAGGCGGCCAACAAGTTTCAGGAAAGAAGCATTGTAAATATTGGCCGCCACTCGATACAATTTCCGGTTCGATTTGCTGTAATCAAGCGGCTGGTATCCTTCCTCTTCGGAGCCTGTTTCAATATCGGTTACACGGTCAAAAATGACGCGACGCGGATTGTATGTGCAGCGAAGACCGGAAATCTGCAGATAATAATCATCACCCTTGATGGGTCTGATACTGGTCAGGATCTCCAGCGCCCTTTTCAGTTCATACCCATAAAGGTAAAAGGATAGCAGCGGATAGCCCATGGTGTTGTCCACGCCAATTCCCAGGGGAATCGTTCGGAAAAGGTCGCCGACGGTTACCTTCCCGGTAATGCCCCGGATGAGGTCGTCGCGGATAACGCCGTTGGATTCTACGGCTACCACCACCCGGCTGGACGGATCATTTTTGTCTGAGTCAACAGCATTGACATACCAGCGGATGGAATCCGCCAGCAGATTGCCCAGCGGCGATTCCTCGGCCAGGATGTTGAGATCAAATTTTGTTTCCGCAATGACCTGATCATATGACAAACGAGCGGGCGCCAGCAGCCGGCGGTTGATCATTTGCTTGAAGGCATCGATTATCGCCTGAATATTTTCGTCACCGGGTACCGAACTGTTGACAGGGACAACGGTGTATTTTTTCAATGTCACTTTGCCGTTGTTCATGGCGATGTCCATAACTCCTGCCTGTTTTCCGTAACACCAGTCCTGAACTATGATTGTTCCGTTGATGTTGATGGGATTGTCCAGCTTGGTGTGAGTATGTCCGCTCACGATGACGTCGATGCCTTTAACGTTGCGTGCCAGCAGCTCGTCTTCGGATTTTCCAGGATCGTCATTCAGACCGCCGTGTGACAGGCAGATGACCAGATCCACTTTTTCTTTATTGCGCAGCACATCCACCATGTCGTGCGCGACATCGACAGGATCACGAAATGTCAGGGGTTTGGCGAAGGGCGACACTTCAACAGCGTCTTTTCCCAGCATCCCGAAAACGCCGATCTTGACGCCGCCGCGTTCCCAAACAGTATAATTTTTCACACCTGCTTCCGAAAAAGCGTTTTCAAGCGAAACCAGGACCGGATTATTTCGGTCAAACACCGCGCCCGCAAAAACAATCTGCGGGATGGGCCCTCTCAATTTTGCGGTTTTCAATGTGGCCGCCAGCCCAGCGGGCTTCAGATCAAATTCATGATTGCCAAGTGTGACAACATCATAACCCATCGCGGAAAGCAGACGCAGTTCATAAGCTTCTTCCCGATTGAGCATGTGGAAGAGAGATCCCATCGTGTAATCGCCAGCGTCGACAACCAGAACCGGATGAAGTCTTTCCTTTTTTATGTTTTTGATTACCGTCGCCAGACGCGACCATCCGCCTAGCGTCTTATCCGCATCAATGGTGAAAGGCCGGTAATCGATTTCCGGGGAAAAACCCTGGACATGAGAGTGCATATCGTTGGTGTGGACAATGGTTAAAAGCTGTTCGGCCGCAGACAGATTGTTTGCAAAGAATAATACAGTGATCAGGATAATCGCAATGCGCATCAGTTTCATGATGTTTCCCCGCTTGAAGTTCACGTTTCCTCTTCCCTAGCATAAAAAGACTTTCCTGAAAAGTTTGTATTGGGCAGCGCCGCCTCGATTTTTTCCAGGAGCCCGGAAAGAGAGGTTTTGTCCAGGGCGGAAACGGCGACGGCGTTATAGCGCTTGCTGATATCTGCCAGCAAGTCCTTGTCCTCGAAACGGTCGGTTTTGTTAAAAATCCGGATGCCCGGTTTCCCGGATATTTCAAGTTCTTCCAGGATATTTTCAACGGCGGCAATCTGTTCTTCAAACCGGGGATTGCTGATGTCTATGACATGCAGAAGCAGATCCGCTTCGTTAAGTTCATCGAGTGTCGCCCTGAAGGCGCTGAAAAGTTCTCTGGGCAGGTTGCGGATGAAACCAACCGTGTCGGTGATGACCGCTTCCGTATCGCGCGGAAAACGAAGTCTCGCACTTTTCGTGTCCAGAGTGGCAAAGAGCTTATCTTCCGACAGAACGGCGCTTTGCGTCAGTGTGTTGAGCAACGTTGATTTCCCGGCGTTGGTGTAACCGACAATTGAAATCACGGGCAGGCCTGATCGCTTCCGTCTTCCCCGGCGCTGTCCGCGTGACTTCGTGATGCCTTTTAAATCCTTTTCCAGCCGGTTGATGCGCTCGCGAACGCGGCGCCGGTCAATTTCCAGCTTGGTTTCACCGGGCCCTACGCCGCCTATGCCGCCGGCGAGGCGGGACAGGGACGTGTCTTTGTGCATCAGCCGCGGCAGCAGATATTTGAGCTGCGCCAGTTCCACCTGAATCTTTCCTTCCCGGCTGTGGGCGCGGTGCGCAAAGATATCCAGAATCACCTGTGTCCGGTCAAGAATTTTTAACCCGGTGAAATCACTGATGGAACGGATCTGCGCAGGTGTCAGTTCGTGGTCGAAGATCAGCAGGTTTGCGCCAATTTGTGTGGCGCGAAGATCGATATCCGACAGTTTGCCCCTCCCGACAAGATACCGCGGGTCCGGCTGGGGACGATATTGAATCTGGCTGTCAAAAACAACCACGCCGCAGGTCTCAGCCAGCTGACGGAGCTCTTCCAAAGAGGCTTCCGCGCCGGCAAGGGGATTTTTTTCAACCCGCACGAGAATGGCCTTTTCCGTTGCTTCGATCTTTCGCGTTTTTTGCTGTCTGGCAAATTCATCTTCCAGTGCGACGATGAAAGACAGGAAATTCAGATCGAGACGGTGAGGTTCCTGCGGTTCATGGATAAGCCAGTAATCTCCGTGCGGATTTTCCGGAATCAAATGGGCCCAGAATAGCTTGCCGGGAGATCCGTCCTCACAGACCTGGAGCGCTCCGATCATGTCCAGCCTGAGGTGCGATAAGTCCGTCATGTCTTCAGGAGAAAGTGCTTCGCCGTTTAAATGGGTGTGAATCAGACGCAGGCCCTTGAAGCGTGTGGAGGCTGAGCGGAAAACGTCCAGGCTGGGAATAAATATGCCTTTGTAGTCTCCGAGAATGACCATGCTGATTTCGCCCTTGCGGTTGATCAGCAGACCGATTTGTCGATTGAGATCGCTGGAAAGAAAGGATACCTCCCGCGCCAGGTCATTGCTGAGAATAGTTTCCGGCGGGATGCCGCGGCGATAAAGACGTTCCAGAGACTTGATTTGCTGGGCGCCCAGCCCCGATGTATTGCCGAATATCTTATTGATGGTAAGCCGTCCCTGCCTTCATGAGTTCCATGTTCATAAACTATCATAGTTTGTTTGCATTAGTCAAAAGGCAAATGCTGCAACCTGATATGAGCAACAGACATTTTGGGAGGCAACACGATAAAAAAATTAGACGATTACGTTCCTTGTGCCGGTATGAACGATCGATAAACCTTAAGCAGAATCTTGCTTTTGGGGGAGAGTTTCTTTGACCAGAATACTGGCAATGAACGCAATCAGCAGGCAAAACAGGCACATCTTGAATGCCGCGGAATAAGCATCCACCGGATATCGGCCATCGACTGTGCCCGCAGAATCCAGATACCAACCGATGAGCGGTTGGCCCAGCGCGGCCCCGGCAAAGGGAAAAATATTCAATGTACCTGTGGCGGTGCCGGATATTTGTATCGGGAAAGAATCTTTAATTGCGGAATAGCCGACGACAACCAGGCTGGACATGAAAAAACTGTAAGAAAAGCACCAGATGTAGAGCGCTATTTCGGAAAAATTGCCGGTGAAAAAAGCAAGGGGGGCAAAGACGCACAGGCCGCCCAGCTGGCTCAATGCCAATACTTTTTTTCGTGAGTGGAGCACCCGGTTGGAAATCCAGCTCATCACCGGCGCTCCGATAATCATACCGATTGCCATTGCCGATAATACAGTGCCTGCGCGTGTGCGGGTCATTCCATAGATGTGCATGAAAAAAGGGCCGCCCCATAGGCCCGTAAAGCTTAACGTTACCAGCGATCCGAAAAAGGTACACGTTGCCATTGGCCAGAATTGCCGGCGTTTCAATACCATGATGATCCCGTTCAAGAGCCCGATGTCCTGTTCTTCACAAACTGCGGGAGCACAGGGATTGATCGGCTGGAAACCTGACTGTTCGGGAGTGTCACGCACCAGGAGCCAGACCAGACCTGATATGATAAGGGTCAATATTCCAATGACCATCATGCTGCCGCGCCAGGTAATCGCGTCGCTCATGAGTGCGAGCGGTGTTGATGCCGTGTAGGCTCCGACACCGCCCAGTGACATTAAAAGACCGCTCATGTGGACGTACTTGTCCCGCTCGAACCAGTGTGTCAAAATTTTCAGCGTCGGGATGAAGATCATCGCCACCCCCAGACCCACAAACACTCGCGCGGCAATTGCCGTTTCAACGGTTTGCGCAAAGGCCAGTGCAATGGAACCGGCCGCTCCGATGGTGAAAAAAAAGACGATTGATCTGCGTGGACCCCACGTGTCGGATAAAAGGCCGGCGGGAATCTGCATCAGGCCATAAGGGTAAAAGTAGGCGGAAGCCAGAACGCCCATCAAAGCGCCGCCTGTTTTTAAATCGGCCATCATGTCCACAGCCACAACTGCCGGCGCAAGCCTGTGGAAAAAAACCAGGATGTAGGCGGTGCCCAGAATTGCGAAGACCAGATAGCGGTATTTAGCAAAGCTCATATTATGATGCATACGGGAGAATCTGTTTTTCTGGTTTTGTGGAAAGGTGATGTGAGTCAACCACCTCGCAGCAAGTTACGTAGAATTAACGCTCTTCCCGCGTGAGCGGGATCAAATCTCCGGGACACCTGAAGGAATCAGGCAGACAAAGATCAATGTTTCCGAGCCTGATTCATTTATTATCAAGGATTTCTCTCAGTTTGCCTGAGAGCTGCGCCATGGTGAAAGGTTTCTGGATGAAGCCTTTGCAGCCTGCGGCCATGATATCTTTTGCCTGGCTGTCCACACTGAAGCCGCTTGAAAGCAGAACTTTCACGGAGGGATTTTTCTGCCGGAGAATATCAAAAGTTTCTTTGCCGCTTAACCCTGGCATAATCATATCCAGAATAACCAGGTTGATTTTTTCTTTGCTGTTCTGAAAGATATCAATCCCCTGTTTCCCGCTGGTGGCGCCCAAAACTTTATAGCCAAGTTCCTCCAGCATTTTGGAGGTGATCTCAATTATCATCTGTTCGTCGTCAATCAGCAGAACGGTTTCCACGCCCCTATGAATCCGGCTATCTATTTGCGGTTCATCTTCCGCCTTGTTATTCGATGCCGGAAGATAGATCATAAACGATGTGCCGGCGCCCGGTTTGCTCTCTACATTGACATAACCGCCATGATTTTTGATAATTCCATAGACGGAAGCCAGGCCCATCCCCGTGTTCCGCCCCCGTTCCTTGGTGGAAAAGAAAGGCTCAAAAATGCGGGATTTGGTGTTTTCGTCCATGCCGATTCCCGTATCGGACACGGTAAGTTTTACGAATCTTTTCTGGGTTGCGCCAAAAGCTGCCATGTTCTTTCCGCTCAGTTCGACATTTTCTACAGATATGTTCAGATTGCCGCCGTCGGGCATGGCCTGCCATGCGTTTACAAACAGATTGAGGAGCACCTGATCCATCTGGCCGCGGTCTACGTCCACATGCCAGAGGGAGCTGCCGATCTTATGCTGAATGGAAATCTCTTTTTTCGTTCTTCCAAACATTTCCGCACTTCTCAGAACGAACTTGCCAAGATCGGTGGAGCGTACCTCGTACTTGCCTCCACGGGCAAAACCCAACAGCTGCCGGGTGAGATTCGATCCCCGGTGAACATAATCTTCCATGATCTTCAGCCGGTCATAGAACGGGTGGGTGGCATCCATGTGCATGAGCATGATGGAAAGATTTCCAAGAATCCCCATCAGAAGATTGTTGAAATCATGGGCAATGCCCCCGGCGAGCGTGCCGATAGCTTCCAGTTTCTGCGCTCGCAGGAGTTGATCCTCGAGGGCCTTCTTTTCTGAAATATCGATCAGAAATCCTCTGATGCCCACAGGTTCCCCGTCCTTAAAGATGCCTGTACTCCTAACCAGAGCCGGAAATGTCGCCCCGTTTTTTTTCCGGGCAAGATACTCCCTTAGAGCAAGCCGCTCCCCACGGACAACATTTTGAATGACGGTCTGCAAATGTTCGTGTTCTTGCGGGGCCAAAACATCCTCGATGTATATCCCTTTTTCCAAATCAGCCTGTGTAAAACCGAAGCGGGCAAAGGAAAGCTCATTTACAAAGGTGATTTTTCCGTTCATGTCGGTTTCAAAAACCGTTTCCGGAAGAAGCCTGGCCATGTCTTTGAACCGTTCCTCGCTTTGCCTGACGGCTTCCTGAGCTTTTTTGTGCTCGGTTATATCGAAGAGCGATGCAACGCTGTTCCGGGTGCCGGGGATCATGGCCACGCTCAGGAAGAAGTGCCGGATCTCCCCTGTTTTAGTGGGACCCCTGAATTCATAAGTCGGCGGCACGGATTCGGGACTGATTCTCCGTATCACGTGCCGCTGTTTCATGATTTCCACATCTTCTTTAATGACAAAGCAGGTCCAGGACATTTTGTTTTCTACTTCTTCCTTTGAATACCCCATCATTTTCTCGAAATTTTCATTCACAAACAGGACAGTGGTATCCTCGGCAAGAATCATGTTGGCAGTGGCCGTGTGCTCAAAGATGGCCCGGTAGTATTCTTCGCTGTTCATGGTGGTTTGTTTTGCCGGATTGTTTTGTGTTTCGTTACCGGGTATGCCGGTAACGAACTGGTGAGGTGCTTCGGCGACAGATTTTTTATCTGTTGTCAGATTTTTATGATTCTTCTGTTTGCTCATTTTTCCGCTTCCGGTTGAGATTAAACTGCGTTGGCCAAATTATTAACAAACAAACATCTGAAATCAAATATCAAAAAAACTTATTTCGACAGGGTGCCCAGCAGAATTGATCTATTATCCCACGATTCATTAAATACCATAAACCTTAAGACAAGTTAAGAAGTTTTCTGTCCGTCAGATTCATGCTGGAATGGGTATTTTTTTCGTGAAAAGAATGATCGACGGGAACTTCGGAACAATTGAAAATTCTGTCTTTCCCAATTTGAAAAAATACATAAAGACGGCCGGGAGCATTTTGTAAAAAATAATCCCGGCTTTTAACGAAAACGGATATGTCAGCTTTTTTCCATGGTTTTGTGAAATTTAATCTGCGGCCACTGTTCCATGACATGGGAAAGGCGCCAGTCGGACAGCGCAAGATAAACCAGATTGCCTTCCGTGTCCATCGCCAGGTTCATCAGATTCTTTTTCTGAAAGTCTTCCATCTTCGCGGCATCATCCGATGTTACCCAGCGTGCGGCGGCATAATCGGTTTTTTCGTAGTCTGCATAAACGCTGTACTCGTTTTTCAAGCGCGACATGGTCACATCAAATTGCAGCGAGCCCACCGCGCCCAGGATATTGTCCGACCCCCACAGGGGCTTAAAAACCTGGATGGCGCCTTCTTCTGAAAGCTGAGTCAATCCCTTCTGCAGATGCTTGATCCTGAGCGGGTCTTTGAGCCGCACACGGCAGAAATGCTCAGGGGCGAAATGTGGGATGCCGGTGAACTTGAGAGGTTCTTTTTGTGAAAAGGAGTCGCCGACCTTGATGGTGCCGTGATTGTGGATGCCTATAATATCACCCGGATAGGCTTCTTCTACATTCGTCCGGTCCTGTGCCATGAAAATGGTTGCATTGGACAGGGAGACTTCTTTGCCGATGCGGTGCTGCATCACATGCATGCCGCGCTGGAATTTGCCTGAGCAGATGCGCAAAAAAGCAATGCGGTCGCGGTGCGCCGGGTCCATGTTGGCTTGAATTTTAAACACAAAACCGGAAAAATCATCTTCATCCGGACTGACCTGACGGGTCGTTGTCTGGCGTGGGACGGGAGGCGGTGCGATTTCCACAAAGGCGTCAAGCAGTTCCCTGACACCGAAATTATTGATGGCGCTGCCGAAGAAAACCGGTGTTTGGCCGGCCTTTAAATATTCCTTGATGTCAAAGGGATTGGCCGCGCCCTCGAGCAGTTCAATCTCCTCTCGCAGTTCCCCGGCCTGACTCTCCAGCAGTTCATCGAGCATCGGGTCGGACAGGTCATTGATGATCAGGCCGTCTTCTGTGCGCCTGGTTTTGCCAGGTGTGAACAGGTGCAGCTTTTTATCATAAAGGTTATAGACGCCTTTAAATCGTTTCCCCATGCCGATAGGCCAGGACAGGGGAGAACATTCAATCTGCAGCTTGTCTTCGATGTCCGACAGGATATCCAGAGGCGCCAGGCAGTCACGATCCATCTTATTGATGAATGTGATTATGGGCGTGTTACGCAAACGGCAGACTTCCATGAGCTTCTGCGTTTGCGTTTCTACACCCTTGGCGCCGTCGATGACCATCAGCGCGCTGTCCACCGCAGTGAGCACGCGATAGGTGTCTTCGGAAAAATCCTGGTGGCCGGGGGTATCGAGCAGGTTAATTTCGCAACCGTCATATTCAAACTTCATGACGGATGATGTGACGGAAATACCGCGTTCCTTTTCGATGGACATCCAGTCGCTCAACGCATGCTTTGACGCCTTGCGGGCTTTCACCGCACCGGCCAGTTGAATCGCGCCGCCAAAAAGAAGGAGCTTTTCGGTCAGCGTTGTTTTTCCCGCGTCGGGATGGCTGATGATCCCGAAGGTGCGCCGGCGTTCAATTTCTTTTTGCAGTTTTTTGCTCAAAATGACCTCATGATGATAAGCCTTGTAAAAGAAAGCAACCGCTCACACTGCGCAATTGCCTGTAGTCGAATTGCCTACAATCTATTTGTCCGATTCGAGAGTCGCCTCTTAACCAATAAATTCGCCGCTGTCAACCGCGAAGAACTTCGGTTTCCGGATCAGCCGGGATTCCATTGTATGATATTTTAGAAATATCCAAAACAAATTCAGTGGCAAAGTGAACAAAACAATGGCATCATCCACACTGTGAGGGCAAATCAGGGGACCCTTTGCTTCTGCACCTTTAAGTAAGGAGTGAAAATGATAGAGGTCTATTCCACATACAATCCAGGCGACATTGCGGTGATCAAATCTGTCCTCGATTCGGAGGATATCCGCTATTATTTTCAGGGTGAAAACTCAAATATGCTGGTGGCCGCCGGCGCGTATGCCCGTCTACTGGTTCAGGACGACCAGGCCCAGCGTGTCAGAGAGATTTTACAAGAAGCAGGCTTTCTTGAACAATAAACAGGCACGGTCGAAGACCGTTGCCGTTTATTTTACCTTGATCCTTTTGCCTTGGTCCTTGAATCTGGTCTCTACTTAATCTCCGTATGGTAGCTCTGCAGGGATTTTGCCCGACCGTGTCCCTGCCGGAAAGCGCCGATGCCTTTGACGGCAGCCACCGCCGCGGCAACGGTTGTAATATAGGGAATCTTGTATTTAATGGCGGCTTTTCGGATATACGAATCGTCGTATTTACTCAAGCGCCCGGCCGGTGTGTTGATCACCAGCTGAATTTCTCCGTTTTTGATGGCGTCCACGATGTTGGGACGTCCTTCGTGCATTTTCAAAATCCGCTCTGAAGCCACATCATGACCGGTAAAAAACTGATGGGTGCCTTCCGAAGCGATTATCTTGAAACCGATTTTGGAAAATGCGCGAGCCACTTCCAGAATGCCGCCTTTGTCCTTTTCTTCCACCGTAATCAGCACGGTTCCCTCCGTGGGGAGGCTTTGTCCGGTGGCTTCCTGCGACTTGTAATAGGCCAGCCCGAAAGAATCCGCCAGCCCCAGCACTTCACCGGTGGAGCGCATTTCCGGTCCCAGTACCGGATCGACTTCCTGATACATATTGAAAGGGAAAACGGCTTCCTTGACACCATAATGATGGAATATTTTTTTGTTCAGCTTCAGGTCTTTCAGTTTTTTGCCCAGCATGATCTGTGTGGCAAGTCTTGCCATCGAAACATTGCAGACTTTGGAAACCAGCGGCACGGTGCGCGAAGCACGTGGATTGGCCTCCAGGATGTAAACGACATCGCTGGCGATGGCGTATTGTATGTTCATCAGACCGACAACTCCGAATTCAATGGCGATTTTCCGGGTGTATTCGTTGATTGTTTCAATGTGTCGTGCCGGTATACTGATGGGCGGAATGACGCAGGCGGAATCGCCGGAATGAATGCCGGCAAGTTCGATGTGCTCCATCACCGCAGGAACAAAGGCATCCGTTCCGTCAGATATGGCGTCTGCTTCCGCTTCAATGGCGTTTTCCAGAAATTTGTCGATCAGGATGGGTCGGTCCGGTGTGACATCAACGGCGGTGGTTACGTATCGGCGAAGCATTTCCTCATCATGAACCACCTCCATGCCCCGGCCTCCCAGAACATAAGAGGGACGAACCATCAGCGGATACCCGATTTTCCCGGCCACTTTGAGGGCGTCTTTCAAATTGCTGGCCATTCCGGATTTGGGCATGGGAATTCCCAGCTTGTCCATCATCATCCGGAACTGGTCACGGTCTTCGGCAAGGTCTATTGTCTCGGGTGATGTGCCGATGATCTTCACGCCGGCTTTCGCAAGTTCCGCAGCGATATTGAGAGGCGTCTGCCCGCCGAACTGAACAATCACGCCTTCGGGTTTTTCTTTTTGGTATATGCTCAATACGTCTTCCGTCGTCAAAGGTTCAAAGTACAGTTTATTGGATGTGTCATAGTCGGTGGATACGGTTTCCGGGTTGCAGTTGACCATGATGGATTCAATGCCTTCGTCGCGCAGGGCAAAAGCCGCATGCACGCAGCAGTAGTCAAATTCAATTCCCTGGCCGATGCGGTTCGGGCCGCCGCCCAGCACCATGATCTTGCGGTTTTTGCTGACACCGACCTTGTCCGGAGCGTTGTAGGTCGAGTAATAATAAGCGGCATCTTCGACGCCGCTGACCGGCACGGCATCCCATGCCTCGGGCAGGCCGGCGCCCAGCCTCTGTTTGCGGATGTCTTCTTCCTTTTTGCCCAGAATCTGCGACAGGTAGCGGTCGGCAAATCCGTCTTTTTTAGCCTGGATCAAAAGATCGTCCGGCAGGGCCCGGCCCTTGAAGGCCAGAATTTTTTCTTCGAGTTCGACGAGCTCCTTCATTTGTCCGATAAACCATTTTTTGATGAAGGTTTTTGTGTGAAGGGCATCTACGGATGCACCTTTGCGCAGCGCTTCGTACATGATGAACTGCCGTTCACTGGACGGTTCGCTGATCATCTCCATCAGTTCATCGAGCGACCTGGTGTTGAAGTCCTTTGCAAAGCCCAGGCCGTAACGCTTTTTTTCCAGGGAGCGAATCGCTTTTTGCAGAGCTTCCTTGTAATTCTTTCCGATGCTCATGACTTCGCCAACGGCCCGCATCTGTGTACCAAGCTTGTCGACGGAACCGGGGAATTTTTCAAAATCCCACCGTGCGAATTTAACCACGATATAGTCGCCCGAGGGTGTGTATTTATCCAGTGTCCCTTCACGCCAGTAGGGTATTTCATCGAGCGTGATTCCCGTGGCCAGCATGGATGAAATCAGTGCGATCGGGAAGCCGGTCGCCTTGGAGGCCAGAGCGGATGACCGGGATGTGCGCGGGTTGATCTCGATAACGACAATGCGGTCCGTTTTGGGATCATGCGCGAACTGGACGTTTGTTCCGCCGATCACCTGGATGGCTTCCACAATGTCGTAAGAGTATTTCTGGAGCCGTTTCTGGACATCTTCGGAAATCGTCAGCATCGGCGCCGTGCAGTAGGAGTCACCGGTGTGAACACCCATCGGGTCCACATTTTCGATGAAGCAGACGGTGATCATGTTGTTTTTCGCGTCGCGGACAACTTCCAGCTCCAGTTCTTCCCAGCCTATGACGGATTCTTCGATCAGGATCTGACCGATGAGACTCGCGGATATGCCGCGGCTGGCGATCAGCCTCAGTTCTTCAAGGTTGTATACAATTCCTCCGCCCGTCCCTCCCATGGTATAGGCAGGTCTGACAACCACCGGGTAACCCATCTCGGCGGCGATTTTTTCTGCATCTTCCACGGAGGTTGCCGGCTTACTTTCAGGCATCTCAATGCCCAGCTTGTTCATGGCTTCCTTGAAGGCGATCCGGTCCTCGCCTCTTTCAATGGCGTCGACTTGCACGCCGATTACTTTTACGTTGTTCTTCTGCAAAACGCCGAGCTTGTATAATTCCGACGTCAGGTTCAGGCCGGTCTGTCCGCCCAGATTCGGCAAAATGGCGTCCGGCTTTTCATTTTCGATGATTTCAGTGATCGTCTGAGCGTTGAGGGGTTCAATATACGTCACATCGGCCATGCCGGGGTCGGTCATGATCGTTGCCGGGTTGGAATTGACCAGAACGATCTGATAACCCAGCTTGCGCAGCGCCTTGCAGGCCTGCGTTCCCGAGTAGTCAAATTCACAGGCCTGTCCAATGACAATCGGGCCGGAGCCGATAATCAATACTTTTTTAATGTCTTTATTTTTTGGCATAAGATCCTTTCAACTGTTTTTCAGATTCATTCTTTTTTATCTGGATATTCCGCTTCGACCTTGATGGCGATGCCGCCGCGCACGGCGAACTCCGCACTGACTCTGCACCAGCGGGGCTGAAGAGCGGCCACCAGGTCTTCAAGGATGATATTGGTGACGTGTTCATGAAAAATACCCTCATTGCGGAAAGACCATAAATATAGTTTCAGTGATTTTGATTCGACAATCTTCCTGTCGGGGATATACTGTATGGAAATGCTGGCGAAATCCGGCTGGCCGGTCTTCGGGCAGACACAGGTGAATTCTTCGGTGGAAAGTGTCACGGTGTAGTCGCGGCTGTGATGATTGGGGAACGTTTCCAGTTTGCGGACAGGTTTTGTTTTTTCCCCTAAAAGCGTCAAGCCTTTAAGATCATTTGATTTTGTTTTTTTTACCATGAAGTTCCCCTGAACCCAAAAGAGTGCATTTCTTTACCGAAAGTTATGAATAATTTCAAGTTTATTCGTCCCGGCGAAAATACTTCGCATAAAACAATGATTTTATGTTAAATTTATCCGTAAGTCAGAAAGGAGACATGAAGATGCCGGAAAACAAGACAACCATTCCTGAAAATACCTGGAAATGCAGCAATTGCGGAAACACCGTCGTGGAGGTCCAGCCGCCGCAGATCTGTCCCGCCTGCCTTCAGAAATGTGAATTTCTGAATGTAACCTGTTACCAGCCGGACTGCGGGTTTACCGGTATGGACAACCGTCTGAAACCGTCAAAATAACACTGCCCGGTAAAAAGGGATTTACACGGTGCGGAATAATGCCTTTCTTGCAGAAGCAGATCAGGCTGTCCGGGCAGATATGAACGAGCCCCGCGGAGTGGTTGATGCCCCTGCTTTTAACCGATGAGCGGTGCGAAAATTTCACTGAGCGTCGGGTGCGGTATGACCCAGGAGCGCAGTTGCTTTCGGGTCAGCTGGCTGGCAACCGCCACGGCAAGCCCGGAAATGAGATCGGCCGCGTGGTCTCCCACAATAACCGCACCGATGATTTTTTCTTTATAAAAAACGGCCTTGACAAAACCCTGACCCATCAGTTCTGTCCGTGCGATAATATTGGCGCTGTATAGAGACCTGACGACTTCAACGGACAAGCCTTCGTTCAGGGCGCGTGACTCTGTGTAACCGACGCGCGCTATCTGCGGATGGCTGTACACCACCGACGGAATAAAATTTTCGTTGTAAAGATTGCCGGTTCCGACATACATATGTTCCACGGCGGCTTTGGCCTGCCGGGCCGCGCGGTGGGCCAGCATCATCCCGCCGGTGACATCGCCTGCGGCATAAATGCCCCGGACGGTGGTCATCATGTTTTTGTCCACTTTGATTCCGGCACTGCTATACCCGATTCCCAGCCTGTCCAGCTCAGCCCTGTGCAGCAGAGGCTTTCTTCCCGTGCAAAGCAGGGCGCATCCGGCGCGCATCTCCATGGTTTCCCCGTTTTTCCGTACCTGCATCACAACGCCGCCTGCCGATTCTTTCAGACTGATGAGCTCTGTCGACGTGTGGACGGCAATACCCAGGCGGGCCAGTTCCTGGGTGAGAAATTCCGCGGCCTCTTGATCTTCCTGGGGCAAAAGGCGGTCCAGCAGTTCAACCAGGATCACCTTGACGCCAAGTTCCGCAAATACCGTGGCGTATTCGACGCCGATGAAACTTCCGCCGACAACAATCATGCCGGACGGGAGCGAGGTCATATCGAGAACTCCGTCTGAAGTCATGATCCGTTCCGCAGTCCCGATGTCCGGCAGGAGCTGCGGTTCCGACCCCCAGGCAATGAGGATGTTCTTTGTCTCAATCAACTGACTCTGACCGGATGCATCCACGTATCTCACTTCGCAGGGAGAGAGTATTTCGCCTGTGCCCGTTTTTGTTTCCACCTGTGCGTCGCCAAGTTCTTTTTGGGCACCCATGGCCGCTATCTTGACCATCTGGTCACGGTGTTTTTTCATGGCCATGTAGTCAACGGTGATGCCGTCAACATGGATACCAAAGCGTTTGAGCTTTTTTAAGTCCGAGTATGATTTGCTGCAGGAAAGCAGCGCTTTTGTGGGGATGCATCCGCGGTGCGCACAGGTTCCACCCCAGCCGTTTTTTTCGATAATAAGGACGCGCTTTTTCTTTTGGGCCGCCGTTTGGGCTGCCGCCATGCCTCCCGGGCCTCCGCCAACGACAATCAGATCATATTTATCGGACATGTTTGCATGTTCTCCTTTGGCAGGACAGGTAAAACGACGGTTATGCCTCACATTCCAATCGGTTACGGCCGCCTTCTTTAGCGCGGTACATGGACCGGTCGGCCCTGGCTATCATGGTGTCAATTTCTTCCCGCATCTGGTATTGTGACAGGCCGATCGAAGCGGTAATCCTGAAACCGTCTCCGATGTCGGGGAACCGGCATTTTTCGATATTGGTCAACATGCGCTCGGCGCAGATCATGGCTTCTTTCAGGTCCGTCTGAATCAGGACCAAAACAAACTCCTCGCCGCCATACCGGCCGCAAAAGTCTGTGTTTCGCATGGTATTTTTAATAGCCGCGCTGATCCTCCGCAGCACTTCATCTCCCGCCTGGTGGCCGTAGGTGTCGTTTACTTGTTTGAAATGGTCAATGTCGAGCATTGCAATTGTAAAGGTGCTGTTTCCGCGAAGGGATCGGTTCTTTTCATTTTCAAGGAGCTCCATGAGATGACGGCGGTTGTAAAAGCCTGTCAGTTCGTCATGAATTGCTATTTCCTGGATGATCGCAAGGGATTTTTCCAGTTCTGATTGACTGATATTGAGGTTCTCGACGGTTTTTTTCAGTTCAGAGCGGCTGGTGCTGAGGTTCCACCGAAGGGAGCTGATGTAGCCGCCGATGTAGGAAAAGTCGATCATGACGATGGCCAGCACAATCCATTGGAGAAATTCATTGCGAAAGTTTACCCCTTCAGGACGGAAGATATACAGTAGGATAATGTCAGCTCCGTAAGTCAGCAGCGTGAAGATGCTGATCAGGAAGAAATCGCGGGTATTGAGGCGAAAGATTCCGAACAACATCATGATAACATACATCAGCAGAAGCAATCCCCTCGATTCATTGGCGTAATACATTACATATGCGATGGCCAGAGTGGCGGCACACATTTGTGCAAATGTCAGGCTGGGATCGGCAAATTTCAGGTTGAACCCTGTGCGGATGGCGATGTAGAAAACAATATTGACTGCAGGAATGATAATCATCAGACCGGCAATGGCCGGCCATTCCGTTATGCCCGCCAGATAGGAAAAGTAAGCCAAACTGGTGTTCAGGACGTAGGCGATTGACGCCATGAATAAACGACGTATCCTGAGCGCCTGATTCGGGTCATCTTTCGGGATAAAAGAAAAACGGGATGCCCCGCTGAAAACAGCATGATATCCGGTTTCATTATTCATAGTCGATTTGGGGACTCCTGCGACAGGGAAGTGTCATCATGTGCGATCGCCGTCAATTCATCCGACCTGAAAAAAGCAATTATTTTTCCTGTAGTATATGGGGAGGAGTTGTGTGTGTCAATGAAAAACCGGGTGATAATGAAACATTTGATCGATTCATCATGAAATGTTGCTGCGGCGGAATTCAAACTTGTCATCCTTTTTAATATCTGCTAGTTCATCGTGCAGGATATAGCGGATGAAAGACATTCTGACCGTTTCGCAGCTGAACGATGACATTAAAACCTTTCTTGAAGATACCTTTGGGTTGCTCTGGGTGGAAGGCGAAGTTTCCAACTTGCGCCGTCCTCCGTCCGGCCATATCTATTTCACGCTGAAGGACGACAAAAGCCAGATTCGGGCGGTTTATTTTCGCCAGTACGGCTACCGCGCGGCGAAATTTGACCTGGAAGACGGATTGAAGATCCTGTGCCGGGCACGCCTCTCCGCTTATCCGCCCCGCGGTGAATACCAGCTCATTGTGGAATCGGTCGAGCCTCAGGGTGTGGGAGCGCTGCAGAAAGCGTTTGAACAGCTCAAGGCGCGATTGGCGGCAGAAGGTTTGTTTGATCCGTCTCATAAAAAAGAACTGCCGTTTCTGCCCCGCTGCATCGGTGTTGTGACGTCGCCGACGGGAGCGGTGATCCGCGATATTCTGAACATTACACGTCGCCGGTTCCCGTCCGTGAATATTCTGATCGCGCCCGCGCGTGTCCAGGGAACAGAGGCGGCAGGTGAACTCATTTCCGCTCTGCGCAACCTCCATGCCAGCGGCAGGGCGGATGTTATCATTATAGCGCGGGGTGGCGGCTCTCTCGAAGATCTGGCGCCCTTCAACGATGAGGGGCTGGCCAGGGAAATCTTTCGTTCATCCATTCCTGTTGTTTCAGCCGTCGGCCATGAAACCGACTTTACGATTTGTGACTTTGTGGCGGATTTACGAGCGCCTACGCCTTCTGCGGCGGCGGAACTGGTGGTTCCCCGGAAAACGGAACTGCTGGAAACGCTCTGCGATCTGCATCGGAGACTGGCGGTTGCCCAGCGTCGTCATCTTGCTGATCAAAAAGACCGGATCGCTTCCCTGAAAAGCCGTTTCCGGGACCCGCGAAGGTTTTTAGCCGATTATTCGATTCACCTGGATGATTTGCGCGAAAGAATACAGCGCGCCGTAACGCAACATACAACGACATTAAAAAGCAGGCTGGCGCATTTGACGCTGGAGTTGCAGAATCAGAATCCGCAAGCCCATGTCAGGGAGCGAAGGGTTTTTCTCGGCAGCCTGGAGAAAGACATTGTAAACTATTGGCATCGTTATTTCAGGGATCGCGAGGCACGGCTGAACAAAAGTGCAGCCCTTCTTTCTTCCCTTAGCCCGCTTGCCGTGCTGCAGAGGGGATACAGCATAACGCGCAGAGTGCCGGACGGGAAAATTATCCGTCAGGCAGGAGAGCTGACGCTGGATGAAAGGGTGAACATTCAGCTGGCCGAAGGCAATTTCCAGGCACGGGTGGAAAAAATTCAGGGGGAGTAAAAAATCATGGCGAAAGAAAAGTTTGAAGATGCTTTGGAAAAACTGGAAAATATAGTAAGAGATATGGAACGTGGTGAAATGCCGCTGGATTCGGCGCTGAAGTCTTTCGAGGAAGGCATTCGGCTGATCCGTTTTTGTTCGGCAAAACTGGACGAGACCCAGCGCCGCGTCGAGCAGCTTCTGGTAAAAGAGAATTCGCTGCAAATAAAAAACTTTCAGGATGAAGACACCGATGAATAATGAGGATTTTCTTGAGGCGTATTTAAGTGACCGGCAGAAAATTGTGGAGGAAGCGCTTCAGCGCTACCTGTCTGATGAAGACGGTGTTCCGCATGATTTGCATAACGCCATGCACTACAGCGTGTTTGCCGGGGGCAAAAGGATCCGGCCGATTCTTTGTCTGGCGGCGCTCGAAGCGTGCGGCGGCGATATGGCGCCGGCCATGCCGGTAGCATGCGCATTGGAGCTGATTCACAGCTATTCCCTGATTCATGACGATCTGCCGGCGATGGATAATGATGATTTCCGCCGGGGCAAACCAACCAGCCATAAGGTTTTCGGTGAAGCATTGGCGATTCTGGCCGGTGATGCGCTTTTAACGGAAGCTTTCGTGCTGCTGTCACGCGCGGAAAAAGTCCGGCTGGCCGCTGAAAAACGTCTGGCTGTCATTCAGGAAATCGCCAGTGCAGCCGGCGCCGCCGGGATGGTCGGGGGGCAGGCGCTGGATGTCCGGACGGGAAAAATTTCACCCGATTTTGAGGGTCTGCAATGCATCCACCGGCTCAAAACAGGCGCCTTGATTGCAGTGGCGGTCAAAGCCGGAGCGATCCTGGCAGGTGCGAATGACGATAAGATCCAGTCGCTGAATGTATACGGCAGCCATCTGGGTATTGCTTTTCAGATTGCCGATGATATTCTCAACGTGGAAGGCGACAGCAGGCTGATGGGCAAGCAAACCGGCAGTGATGTCGCATCGGGCAAAGTCACTTATCCGACGCTGCTGGGGCTCGAGAATGCAAAGACCAAGCTGGTCGAGCATGTTGAGTCGGCAGTTGCCGCCATAGAGACTTTTGATTCGCGCGCGTTGCCGCTCAGGGTCATTGCCCGTTACATTATGGAAAGAAAATCGTAAAGGTTTATTGAAACGAATGAAGCCACTGGAAACCGTTGATTACAGCGTATTGCCGGGTGTCAATTATCCTTCGGACATCCGCAAGCTTAATATCGCCGAACTCAATACGCTGGCGCAGGAAATCCGCAGCCTGATCATTAACACGGTCGCGTCCACCGGCGGGCATCTGGCCTCGTCCCTGGGAACGGTGGAGCTGACACTGGCGATCCATTATGTTTTCAATACGCCTGACGATAAACTGATCTGGGATGTTGGCCATCAGTCCTACGCGCATAAGATTATCACCGGCCGAAAAGAAAAATTTGCCACGTTACGCCGCCGGGGCGGTATCAGCGGTTTTCCCAAGCGGGAAGAGAGTGCCTATGACGCCTTTAATGTCGGACACAGCGGCACGTCCATCGCGGCGGCGGCGGCTTTTGCCGAAGCGCAATCCCTCAAGGGAGGGAGTAAAAAATCAATTGCCGTGATTGGCGACGGATCCATGACAACAGGCATGGCTTTTGAGGGGCTGAACTGGTCGGGCGATCGCGACAAAGAGCTGATTATCATTTTAAACGACAATGAAATGTCCATTTCTCCCAATGTCGGGGCGATGTCATCCTATTTAAACAGGATCATGACAGGCGACCGGGTCACCAAATTCAAAGGAGAACTGAAGCATTTTCTCAGAAGCATTCCCGGCGTCGGTGAGCAGATTTTCAAGATATCCCGACAAATCGAAGAGTCCGTCAAAACGTTTGTTGTTCCCGGTGCCCTGTTTGAGGAACTTGGCTTCACGTATGTCGGGCCATTGGAAGGTCATCGCCTTGATTATCTGATTAAAAATTTTGAAAACGTCAAAAAGCTGGAAGGGCCGGTCCTGGTGCACGTCATTACGCAAAAAGGCCGGGGCTATAAATACGCTGAGGACAATTCGCCGACGTATCACGGCATTGCGCCGTTTGATGTGGAAACCGGACAAACGATTCCTTCCGTCAACACGGCCCCTTCCTACACGGAGATTTTCGGCAGGACACTGATCGATCTGGCCGCGTCTGATTCCCGGATTGTCGCTGTAACGGCCGCCATGTGCGAGGGCACCGGCCTGGATGAATTTCGGAAGAAATATCCCGAACGTTTATACGATGTAGGCATTGCCGAACAGCTTGCCGTCACGTTTGCCGCCGGCCTGTCCATTGAAGGTCTGCTGCCGGTCGTGGCAATCTATTCCACGTTTTTACAGCGCGCGTACGATCAGATTCTTCACGATGTCTGCCTGCAAAAACTGCCCGTGATATTTGCCGTTGACCGCGCCGGTATTGTGGGAGAAGACGGGGCGACCCATCAGGGGCTGTTTGACTTCTCGTATCTTCGCAATCTTCCCAACCTTGTCATGATGGCGCCGAAGGATGAAAACGAACTGGGGCACATGCTCAAAACGGCTGTCGCCTGCGGTTCTCCTGTGTCGGTTCGTTACCCGCGCGGCAAAGGCGTTGGCGTGCCTCTTGACGATGAACTTTCAGTGTTGCCCCTGGGCCGCGGCGAGGTGCTGCAGGACGGAACGGATCTCGCCATCATCGCTGTAGGCTGCACCGTTCATCCGGCGCAGGCCGCAGGCCGGAAACTGGCGGCGGAAGGGTTCGGGGTGAAAGTCATCAATGCCCGGTTTATTAAACCGCTGGACGCGGAGTTGATATTGGCAGCGGCTGCGTCTACTCATAAATTGCTGACAATCGAAGAAAATGTCCTTGCCGGCGGATTCGGCAGTGCGGTACTGGAGTTGCTTGCCCGGGAAGGCATGACCAGCGTGATGGTAAGAAGATTGGGCATCGGGGATGAATTTGTCGAACACGCGACACAGGCCGAGTTGCGCTCTTTGCATGGCCTTGATGAAGAAGGCATTCTCCGGGCTGCAAAAGAAATGTTGGAACAATCACGTTGATTGCTCTATAATGTCCCAAGTTGAACCGACAAGGTTAAACCGGTGAAGCGAAACAGAATTATTTATTATCTCCCCTGGTCGTCCAAATTAATAACATTTTTTAAGAGACACAAAATATCGCGGTTCAATACAGGGAGGGGAAATTTATGAAAACGATCAGGCGCAGGACCTTTCTGAAGATGGTTGCCGCTGCGAGCACCGCACCTCTGCTCAAACCTCTCTCTGTCCTTGCGGTGCAGCCGGAGGCGTCCCTGGTCCTGTTCAATGGAAATATCATCACCGTGGACGGATCGGATTCGGTTGCCGAAGCGATTGCTGTCCGTGGAGACAGAATTCTGGCAGTTGGATCAACACCGCATATAAAGTCCTTTGCCGGTCGCAATTCCACACTGATAGACCTTAAGGGAAAGGCTGTCACCCCCGGGTTCATCGACTCGCACGCTCACCTTCCGCCATTCGGCACAAGAGAACTCTATTGGGTCAAACTGCAGGGTGTCGAATCAAAGGAAAAGGTACTTGAGCTCATTGCCGCCCATGCAAAAGAAACGCCGGAAGGAAAATTCATCAACGCTTGGGGTGTGGAAAGCATGGAGCTGTCATTTATGAACCGTCACGACCTCGACAAGGTCACGACGCGGCACCCCGTTCTTGTCGTTCACACAACCGGACAATGGGGATTTGCCAACTCTGCCGCGCTGAAACTGGCCGGGGTGAATCAGGCCACGACAAACCCTCCCGGCAGCCTGGTGGAAAAGGACCCGAGAGGGGAACCAACCGGTCTGCTCGTCCACTATCCCGCGCTCTACCTTGTCAGAAGGGTAATTCCACCTCCCACGGCGGATGTAATGGCAAAGACTATCGACCATGCGGCTGCCCTATACAGCAGGGAAGGCGTGACATCGATCCATGACAATTTCTTCATGGTGACCGGAATGTCAAGTGTTGAATCAGCACATCTCTATTTTAATCTGGCGGCATCCGGACGCCTGCCGGTGCGCCTGAAAATCTGGCCGTACCTGCCCACACTTACCGACACGCTTGATGCCGTTTCGGAACTTTTTACAGGCAAAAAACCGAATCCGGCATCACCCCTTTACAAAGTGGGTGAGATGAAGCGCTTGGATCCGTCATCATTTCAGCGGGTATGGGGTGGCTGCAAAATCGCGATCGACGGATCGGGGCCGACGGCGGGCTGGTCCCGTAATCCAAACGCGTTAATGCTGCATTCTCCTTCGGAGCTGCGGCAGATGGTCAGCGCCATTCATCGAGCCGGGCAACAGGTAAGTGTTCACGCCGTCGGAAATGTGGCGGTTCAAACAATGCTCGATGCATTTGAGGCCGCGCAGCAGGAATACAAACGTCCTGATCCACGCCACCGCATCGAACATGCATTATGGCCCGGGGATGAATCGATTCACCGAATCAGGAAATCAGGGGTTGTCATATCAACACATCCGCAGTTTATTTATGCATGGGGAGATCGCTGGGGGCAGGGAGCCAAAGTACCTGAATTTGTCCCGCTCCGATCTTTTCTGGACAGTCAGATACCGGTAGCCATGGGTGCCGATCCGCCAGCCTTTCCTCTGTGGCAGCCTCAGTATGCCCTCTGGCAGGCCGTTGCCCGGGTAAGTAGTGGTGGAAGGCGATTTGCGTCTTCTGAATCAATCTCCATTAAAGAGGCGCTTCGCCTGCAGACGATGGGCAGCGCGTACGCCGCGTTTCAGGAGCGCGACCTCGGTTCGCTGGAGGCGGGCAAGCTTGCCGACATGGTTGTCTGGGACCGCAATTTCCTGACCATACCGACCGGTGAAATCCGTGATGCCAAGGCATCCAAAACGATCGTGGGGGGAAAAGTTGTCTTTTCACGGGAATCGGCCCCTTCATGATCATTACCTTGGCAAGAGCAGATAGCAATTATTAGCAATTCGGGGGATATGGACACTTGGTTATCTTGACCGGGCAAATCTGATTTAGGTGTTATGTCCCCAGATTCAGAATGACCAGATTTATCCAAAGAAGAATTTCAACAATTTTAAAAAATAGCACCATCCGTTTGTTCATGCATTAAGGAGTTCATGATCAAAGCCTTTATCGAACCGCCAAAGTCCATCCCGTTTTATCTGAGGATCGGCATCTGGGTTTCCCGAAAAGTAACCGGTCGTGATCTGCTGCCCGGAAAACTGCTGGCATGGCATCCCAAGGCAGCCATCAGTTCCGGTATAATGGAAATCCTGGTTGCCCACAAATACAAGACGCTGAATAAACGTATACTCAAGCTGGTTCGCCTACGGACATCTTTTACCGTTGCCTGTCCATTCTGCATTGATATGAATTCTTATGACTATGATCAATTTGGAATCACGCCAGAGGAACTTTCGGCATTACAAGGAAGAATCGCCATTGAATCGGTGACTACATTTTCTCTACGTGAAATTATTGCAATGGAATATGCTGTTTTGATTTCCCGATCACCCCTGATATTTGCGCAAGACTTCGTCAATAAATTAAAGGCAAATTTTACCGAACGGGAAATTGTCATTCTGGCCAGCACAGCGGCGCAGGTTAATTACTGGGCCCGTCTGCTTCAGGCTCTGGGCGTTCCCCCTGCCGGATTTTCGGATCACTGTGAAATTCCAAGGACATAACACCTGATTATCCCGGCCAGAGGTGTACTTCATGGCACTTCGTTCAGTTCAGCCCGATTTCGGCCCGATGTTTTCGCTTTATAGAGGGCATCGTCGGCGCGCTTGAGAAAACTGTCCTGAGTGTCGCCTTGTGAAAAGAGCGTAATGCCGAAGCTTGCGGTCACTTGCCTGCTGATTCCCTCGAAAGATGTGTCCTGAATCGCTTTGCGGATTCTTTCCGCGCATTGCAGCGTCGCAGCAGCTGGTGAAAAGGGAAGAATGAGGACGAATTCCTCTCCGCCGAAGCGGGCAACAATATCTTCCTTCCGGCACATTGAGCGCATTGTTTGCGCGACTCCAGCCAGGACTCTGTCTCCCCCGTCATGACCGAATGTGTCATTGATCGATTTGAAATGGTCAATATCGATCATCACCGCTGAAAGCGGATAACCGTGGCGGCTGGCTTTGGATATTTCCACATCAAGACGTTCCATGAGATGACGTCGGTTGGCCAGTCCCGTTAACGGGTCCGTGTTCATCAACTGCGTAATTCTCGCATTTGCGGATTCCAGCTCCCGGTTTTTTTTATTCAGTTCCCGTGTCAGGTCCGTCAGTTCGTCCGTGAAAAGTGACATCTTCGCCACCATTTCGTTGTTCGTATGACGAAACGTGTGAGCGAAAATGATGCGACGGTTGCCGATATCCACCATGTGTCCCGATATGGTTTGCTCCAGCGAGTTGTTCAGGACAAAGGAGAAGCGCACATCCTGATAGATCCGGGTTTCTCCAAATCCAGCGGTGGGGAGGCTTTCAGCAAGAAAAGTGCTGATAGATTGGCCGATGGGCTTTTCTTTCAGCCCGGCGTTATCCA
>CAZXIP010000003.1:0-25421 GCA_964640755.1 uncultured Smithella sp.
TAAAGCACGATCAGCGCGATAACCAGCGCGTAAATCGCCAGAGATTCGATCATGGCCAGACCAACCATCATGGTGAGGAGGATCTTGCCCTGGGCTTCAGGATTTCTACCAACGGCGTTTGTTGCACCATTCAGACCGGCGCCCATACCGTTACCGGTTCCAATTGTTCCAAAAGCAATTGCGATACCTGCCGCAAGTAAAGAACAGCCAATGATGATGGCTTTTGTGTAATCAACACCCGCTGCAGGAGCCGCAGCCGCCGCTTCCGGAGCCGCCATTACAAAAGGAGCAGAAACAATTACCAACACCATCGCCAACACGGAATAGATTAAACTTTTTTTCATTTAAAGCCTCCTGTTTTTTTGTTGAAGCAAATTAAATCACCGGAACCGTCAGACCTGTGTTTTTTTTAAAACCTCCCTTCTTTTTGAATTTAACGACTGCCGGTCATTTTAGACCTTTTTAACGGTCTATAAACCGAATGTCAAGAAATATTTACAAAAATATTTTCCCAAAGGCTTGTCTTGATTTTATGATTGAGGCAGGATAAAAGGGACAGTCATGAAAACATTAACAATACCGGAGAAAAATGCATTACGGATCCTCCAGAAGGATCTGCCGATCATCGACAGGCCTTTTACGGCAATCGCCGATGCCGGCGGCCTTACAACCGTCCAGTTAATGGATCTGCTAAAGAAGCTATCCGCAAACGGAATTCTGAGAAAGTTTGGAGCCATCCTGCGTCACCAGAAGGCGGGCTACCGGAAAAACGCGCTGGTCGTATGGTCTGTGCCGCCCGAGGCAACAGAAGAAGCCGGACAGGCGTTTTCTTCGCTGGCATTCATATCCCATTGTTATGAAAGAAGTCCCTCTTTTCAAAACAAATATAATCTATTTACCATGCTTCACACTCAGAATGACGCTATCGGTTCCCTGATCGACACAATGAGTAAGCAGATTGGCTGTAATGATTATCTCGTCCTGGAAAGCCTTCAGGAATACAAAAAATCATCTCCGGAGTATTTTTGATGACCCCGACTAATGAAGATCTTTTTGCGGCGGCAGGCAGGGTGATCGCCGGCGGCGTAAATTCACCCGTGCGTGCCTGGAAATCGGTAGGGGGCAACCCCGTTTTTGCAAGCCATGCAAAAGGCAGCCGGATTTATGATTCCACAGAAAAAGAATACATCGACTATGTTCTTTCCTGGGGTCCGATGATTCTGGGGCACGCTCATCCGGACGTCATTGACGCCATCTGCCGGGCAGCCCGTCAGGGAACCAGTTTCGGGGCGCCGACGGATGCCGAAACGCAAATGGCACAGCTCATCTGCGAAGCCATTCCATCCATTCAAAGAATAAGGATGACCAGTTCCGGGACGGAAGCGGCCATGACGGCCGTGCGGCTGGCCCGTGGTTACACCGGACGAAACAGGATTATAAAATTTGACGGGTGCTATCACGGTCATGCTGATTCGCTTTTAATCAAGGCCGGTTCCGGCGTCACAACGCTGGGTATTCCGGGCTCCCCGGGAATCCCTGAAGAACTGGCCGGCCTGACCCTGAGCCTTCCCTACAATGATCCGGGTGCACTGGAGAAAGCCATCAAACGCTATGGCGATCAGCTGGCGGCCGTCATTGTTGAACCGGTGGCGGGCAACATGGGCGTTGTCTTGCCGCAGGAAGACTACCTGACAAAACTGCGGGAGCTGACGGCTGAAAACGGCACGGTCCTGATTTTTGACGAAGTCATCACGGGATTCCGCTTTTTGTTCGGCGGATACCAGAACCTGATCGGCATTGAGCCTGATCTGACGTGCCTGGGAAAAATCATCGGCGGTGGACTGCCGGTGGGTGCTCTGGGCGGTAAAAAGGAAATCATGGAGAGACTTTCGCCGACGGGCGATGTCTATCAGGCGGGAACACTTTCCGGGAACCCTTTGGCCATGAGCGCGGGAATCGCCACTCTCAACATTTTGAAATCGAAAGCGGACTCCTACCAATCACTGTCTCATCTGGCCGGCAGCCTTGGTGAGGAAATGAAAAAACTGTTTGCCGGTCATGGAATCGCCACCTGCATCAACAGAATCTTCTCGATGTTCACCGTTTTTTTCCAGGAAGGACCGGTGAACGACCTGAACACGGCTTTGAAATCAGATACCGCCCTTTATGCCCGCTATTTCCACGGCATGCTCAAAAACGGGGTCTGGCTGGCGCCGTCTCAGTTTGAGGCGGGGTTCCTTTCTTTTGCCCACACAACAGACGATGTGGACCGAACGCTGGACGCGTGCTCAAAAACATTGAGGGATCTGTGAACAGCTCAATCAACCACCTTGCTGCAAGCTACAGAGAATCAACGCTCGTCCCCAAGTGAGCGGGATTGACAAGTGATGATCAATGCGATAATAGGTCATTCCGTTTTACACGAATAAACAGGAACCGAGGATCACTTAAATGAAAAAAGCTCTGAAAGCCCAGTCGTTTTATGCCGGGAAAAACAAAATTGCCATCATTGGGCTTGGATATGTAGGTCTCCCGCTGGCTGCCCATCTGTCGCGTCATTTTACCGTCATCGGATTTGATATCAGCGAGGCCAACGTCGCCGAATTGAAGAAAGGCCACGACCGGACAATGGAGCTTTCCGATGGCGAATTGAAAAAAGCGAACATTCACTTCACGTCCAAACCGGCGGACCTTTCTGGCTGCAAACTTTTTATTGTAGCGGTCCCGACGCCGGTTGACCACTTTCACGTTCCCGATCTCGGAGCAATGGAAAACGCTTCGGCCATTATCGGCAGGCATTTAACCGCGGGTTCCTGCGTGGTCTATGAGTCCACCGTTTATCCCGGTGTCACGGAAGATATCTGCGTTCCCATCCTGGAGCGTGAATCAAAATTGAAATTTCGCAGGGATTTTACGGTCGGTTATTCCCCTGAGCGCATCAACCCGGGTGATAAAGTCCACACGGTGAGCAATACGGTCAAGATTATTTCCGCCTCCGATCACGAAACACTGAATCTGCTCGAAGGAATTTACGGAGCTGTGGTGAAGGTCCCCCTGCATCGGGCTTCTTCCATCAAGGTTGCGGAAGCCGCCAAGGTCATTGAAAACACGCAGCGGGATATCAACATCGCGCTGATGAACGAGCTGGCCATCATCTTTAATAAAATGGGTATCGACACACTGGAAGTCCTTGAGGCTGCCGGCACAAAATGGAACTTCCTCAATTTCCGGCCCGGCCTGGTTGGCGGCCATTGCATCGGCGTTGATCCTTACTACCTGACATACAAGGCGGCAAGCATCGGGTATCGCCCGGAGGTCATCCTCTCGGGACGCAGAATCAATGACAACATGGGCAAGTATGTCGCGGAACGAGCCGTCAAGATGCTGATTGCCGCCGATATCCAGGTGAAGAAAGCCCGTGTGGCAGTTCTGGGGCTGTCCTTTAAGGAAAATGTTCCCGATTTACGAAATACCCGGGTTGTTGATATCATCAACGAGTTGAAAGACTATGGCGTGACCGTCACGGCTCATGATCCGCTGGCCATTCCGGAGGAAGCACACGAACATTGCGGCATTGAGCCTGTATCGCTGAAAGCGATAAAAGACGTGGATGCGGTGATCCTTGCCGTGGCCCACAATGAATACATGGAAATGGGCATTGAGAAAGTAGCTTCCCTGTGCCGTAAAAACCGTCCGATTCTCCTCGATATCAAAGCCGTCTTCGAACCGGGACAGGCAAAGTCACTGGGCATTAATTACTGGAGACTATGAAAACGAAGGTTCAAGGTTCAAGGTTCAAGGAGCAAGGAACAAGGGACAAGTAAAAAAGGATAAAGGATTTTTATGAAGAAAGCATTTATTACCGGAATCACGGGGCAGGACGGGTCGTATCTTGCCCAGCTCCTTTTGGAAAAGGGCTATGAAGTTCACGGTTTGATTCGCCGCTCCAGTACCTTTAACACGGACCGGATTGATCATTTGTATCGCGACTCCCACGAACCGGACGCAAAATTATTTCTGCATTATGGCGACCTGAGCGTTTCCGGCCAGCTCATGGATCTGCTTGCCGCCATCAATCCCGATGAAATCTATCACCTGGGCGCGCAAAGCCATGTGCGGGTGAGTTTCGACATGCCTGAATACACCGGAGACATCACGGGACTGGGAACGCTGAGAATACTGGAGTCCATCCGGAAAACCGGAATCAAGACAAAATTTTATCAGGCATCTTCCAGCGAAATGTTCGGCGCCGCACCGCCGCCGCAAAATGAAAAAACTCCATTTCAGCCGCGCAGCCCATACGCTGCGGCAAAAGTTTATGCCTATTATGTTGTGCAAAACTATCGTGACGCCTACGGCATGTTTGCAACCAACGGTATCCTGTTCAACCACGAATCACCTCGGCGCGGCGAAACCTTCGTGACCCGAAAAATCACGCGTGCGGCAACGCAAATCAAACTGGGCATGCGGGATAAGCTTTATTTGGGCAATCTCGACGCCAAAAGAGACTGGGGGTTTGCAGGCGACTTCGTGGAAGCGATGTGGCTGATGCTCCAGCAGGAAAAACCGGACGACTATGTCATTGCAACCGGTGAAACGCACTCGGTCCGGGAGTTTGCCGAGAAGGTCTTTGCCAGGCTGGACCTGGATTATGCTCGTTACGTGGCTGTTGATCCCCGGTATTTCCGGCCGACAGAGGTTGACGTTCTGCTGGGTGACGCATCCAGGGCAAAAAAAGCATTGAACTGGCAGCCAAAGGTTACTTTTGATCAGCTTGTTGATATGATGGTCGCGGCCGATCTGGAACTGGCCAGAAAAGAAAAGACCCTGCTGGATGCCGGTTATTCCTGTGCAAATGTGGAACGAATCAGTTAATATGAGATTTAAGAGGATTAAAAAGTGCTTGCTGATAAAAGAATAACTGTCACAGGCGGCAAAGGATTTCTGGGGCAACACCTGATCAGGAAACTTGCCGATTACGGCTGCCGGAGCATTGATATTGTTGATTTGCCGGACTACAACCTCACTGACCAGACCCATATTCGTCGCATGTTCGACGTCACAAAACCGGACATCGTCATTCATCTGGCGGCAAAAGTGGGCGGCATCGGCTTTAACCAGGAAAAGCCCGCAGAACTTTTCTACGACAACCTCATCATGGGCGCTCAGCTGATCCATGAAGCGTATCTTCATAAAATTGAAAAATTCATTGCGCTGGGCACGATCTGCGCTTACCCCAAATTCACCCCGGTGCCCTTTAAAGAAGAGGACCTCTGGAACGGATACCCTGAAGAAACCAACGCGCCTTACGGACTTGCCAAAAAAATGATGCTGGTGCAGTCGCAGTCCTATCGCCGGCAATACGGTTTTAATTCCATTTTCCTCCTGCCGGTTAATCTTTACGGCCCCGGCGACAATTTCGATCCCCGTTCATCCCACGTCATACCGGCCTTGATTAAAAAATGCTTTGATGCCATGGACAACCATTCGGATACATTGGAAGTATGGGGTACGGGACGTGCGACACGGGAATTTTTCTATGTGGAAGATGCGGCAGCCGCCATTTGCATGGCTGCCGATTTGTACGAAAAAAGCGAACCGGTTAATATCGGGGCGGGATATGAAATTTCCATCAAGGACCTCACGGAACTCATCGCCCGCCTGTCCGGATTCACCGGAAAAATCGCCTGGGATTCCTCCAAACCGGACGGCCAGCCCCGCCGCCAGCTCGATACTTCCAAGGCATTGAAAGAATTCGGATTCAAGGCAACAACGGATTTGTCAACCGGCCTGAACAAGACTATTGAATGGTACAGGCAAAACCGGCAAGTTTTGAATAAAAAATGAACGGCGGTCATGTTTTTGATTGACTTTGCCCATTACGCATGTTAAGGATCGCATCACTAAATGGATAGCGAAACCAAAAAATTGAGCATCCAGATGGCTTACGCCAGCAGCATTGGAATCGCAATGGTTCTGGCGATTTTTGGCTGCCTCCTTTTAGGAAGTTACTTGGACCGGAAATTTGATTCCGGCCACGTTTTTACGATCGTGTTTCTGGCGATCGGCATATCGGCCGGGTTTCGTAACATATATGTTTTAATACAAAAGAATTTCAGGGATGAAGAATTCATCATAAAGAGTTTGAAAAGTGAACCCCATCGTCAAAGACCCGCTCCAAAAAAGACTTGAAATCGCCAACTGGATTATTCTGGCAATTCTACTTATTCCCTCTCTGTTTTTCGCTCCTTTCAAGTTTTCCCTGGGAATCCTCCTTGGCGGCTTTATCAGCATTCTCAATTTTCACGGCATGGAATACGGCCTGCGCAGTCTCTTCAACAATCTTTCCGGAAATGTAAAACGGCCGACCATGATGAAATATTACATCCGTCTGGCGCTGACCGGCGTTGTCGTATATTTTCTGCTTGCCGCCGATACGGTTCATATCGTCGGACTGATCATTGGACTTTCCGTGGTTGTGATTAACGTCACCTTCACTGTGATCACAACACTGGCAAAAAAAAACTTAATTGAGGAGGTTAGTTAGAAACAAATGGAACCCCTAATATTCTTCCATACTTCTTGGTTGAAAGACATTGGCATTAACATGACCATCGTTTTCAACACGTTTTTTGTGATGCTGATACTGGCCACGCTTTCGTTTCTGGCAACCCGTAACCTGCAGGTTTATCCCGGCCGGATACAAAATGTTATGGAAGTGATCGTGGATAGTCTTCATTCCCTGCTGATCGACACCATGGGTGAACACGGGAAAAAATTCTTTCCCCTGATCGCCACGCTGGGATTGTTCATTTTAACAAGCAACCTGATCGGTATCATCCCCGGCTTTGAATCTCCGACAGCCAACATCAACACGAACCTGGCCATGGCACTCGTCGTGTTCTTCTCCACGCATGTTGTCGGTGTCATCACGCACGGCATTAAGTATTTCAAGCAATTTTTAGGGCCTGTCTGGTGGCTGATCCCGCTGATGCTGCCAATTGAAGTCATCAGTCACCTGTCGCGTCCGTTGTCCCTGACCTTCCGTCTGTTCGGCAATATCGCCGGGGAAGACATCGTTCTTTTGGTTGTCCTTCTGCTGGTGCCTCTCATTGTTCCGCTGCCCATCATGTTTTTGATGATCTTCACGTCGGTTGTCCAGACGCTGGTTTTCATGCTCCTGGCCATGATGTATATCGGCGGCGCGATGGAAGAAGGCCATTAATACCTTACGGATTGTGGCAAAACATAAAGATGCTGTCGCAACGAACGGTGCGACGTTAATTGAAACAAAAAGCAGCTGAAAGCAAGTGCGATCAGCTGCTTTTTTCTTGTTTATCAAATCTGCCTAACCCTATGTCTTATCAAAGGATATTTTAACAATCTCATCTGCTGCTTGACGGCAAGGCTCAATCGTAATATTGACCATGAGGATAATATCTTAAGGGAGTTTTTATGCGTAGTCTGGGAATCAATATCGGATCGTCAAACGTAAAGGCGGCCATGCTGGAGGGAGATCGCATCGTATGGAGCGCCGTTGAACCGCACGAAGGCAATTTTCTCGGTACCCTCAGCAAGATCCTGTCTGCCCGCAATATACCGCAGGGAACAAAAACACTGGTCACCGGCACCGAAGGCCGCCATCTTCTGAATATCAGCAGCGTGATTGAACCCCTCTGCATTGAGGAAGCCCTGCAAAAGCTCAATCATCAAATCGACGCCCTGGTTTCCCTGGGCGGAGAAGACCTGGTTGTCTACACCATCGACCGCAACAACAAAATCATCACCAGTTTTTCGGGCAACAAGTGCGCCTCGGGAACCGGAGAATTCTTCAAACAGCAACTCGCGCGGATGAACATGAAGCTCGACGACATCAACAGCATCCCCGATAACTGCCGCGCCCTGAAACTTTCCTCGCGCTGCTCGGTCTTCATGAAGAGCGACTGCACACACCGGCTCAACAAGGGTGAAGCGACCACCGGCGATATCGTGCTATCGCTGAGCGATGTCATGGCCATCAAAGTCATCGATTTTCTCAAAAGGGCTAAAATTGAAAAAGGAACCGTGCTGCTCGTCGGCGGGGTAACGCAAAACCAATACATCCTGCGCTTCATCCGCGAACGCATGCCCCAGATCGAATTCATCGTTCCCGAGCAGGCGCCTTATTTCGAAGCTTACGGCGCGGCCCTGATGGCCGGAATCTCCGGAAGTGTCTTGCCGCCGGCCGATAAGTTGTTCAAAAGCAGCCAGATTCAGTTCAAAAGATTCAAAAGCCTGCAGTCGGCGCAGGGCCGGGTCACCTACCTGCCCTCCCAAAAAGGCAAAGTCGTCGCCGGCCATGAATATATCCTGGGTGTGGACGGCGGCTCCACCACAACAAAAGCCTGCCTCATCGACATCGAAACCAATGAGATCACCGCGTCTTTTTACGGCCGCACACATGGTGATCCGGTCAGTTCACTCAAGAACTGCCTCGTGCAGATGAAAAAGCAGATACACGAAGATATCGGTGACGGAAAAATCAGCATTACGCTGGCTTCCACAACCGGCTCATCGCGTGAGATACTGGGTGTTTTCCTCGAAACACCAGGCGTCTACAATGAAATCATCGCGCACGCAGTAGGCACGTCGTTTTACCGGGACAACATCGACACAATCTTTGAAATCGGCGGCCAGGACGCCAAGTATGTTTCACTGAAAAACAAAGTCCCGATTGATTACGCCATGAACGAAGCCTGTTCCGCGGGAACCGGGTCATTCCTGGAAGAATCGGCGCAGGGGGATTTGAATATCCCGGAAGCCGACCAGATCGGGGATATCGCGCTGGCGGCAAAAGAGCCTTTAAAGTTCGGCGAACATTGTTCGGCTTTTATCAATTCTGACATCCGTAACGCCATTCAGCAGGGCGCATCCCGTGAAGACATCACCGCCGGAATCGTTACCTCGATTGTGTCCAATTACCTCAATCGTGTCGTGGGCAACCGGACAATCGGCAAAAATATTGTCCTGCAGGGCGGTGTAGCCAAGAACAAGGCCGTCCCGCTGGCTTTTGCCATGCTGCTTAACAAAGACATCCTGGTTCCGCCAGACCCGGAGCTGATGGGCTGTTTCGGCGTCGGAATTCTTGCCAGACAAAAAGCTGCCGAAGGATTTCTGACCAAGTCCAGCTACGACATCGATCAGATTTTGGCCACGGACATCATCTATGAAAAAGAATTTCAGTGCAAGGCCTGCGATAATTTCTGCCCGGTCCGCATTCTCAACGTCAATGGCCACAAATATATGTTCGGAGGCCGCTGTAACAAATACGCCAATATCCGCAAGAAAAAAGTTTTCAACGAAGCCGAAGTGATTGACTATGTTGAAAAGCGAAATGACATTTTGTTTAAAGAATGCGCTCCCGATCCTGCAACACTTGTCAGGAAAAAAGACTGCGTCGTCGGCATACCCCGCTGTTTTTCGATATACACACTCTGGCCTCTCTATTCCTGGTTTTTCCATACCCTGGGGATAGAAACATTTGTATCCCAGGAAATCTCCCATGAAGGGACGGCGCGCGTGGAAAGCAGTTATTGCTTTCCGGCGGAAATCGCTCACGGCGCCGTTCAGGATATTTTAAACCGCAAGATCGATTACGTTTTCCTGCCTCACTTCCGGGATATGGAAAGTTACGAAAAAACCGTTCAGGCCAATTTCTGCCCCATCACGCAGGGTCTTCCCTATTATATCAAGCAGGCTTTCCCGGAGATTCCGGATGAAAATTTTTTGGCGCCTGTCGTCAGTTTCACGTACGGGATAAAAAAAGCCGCGGAACCGTTCATTGCCATGGCCGCTCAGCTGGGATTCAGTGAGGCCGAAGCAAAAAATGCCTTCACCCTGGCGCATGAAAAACAGATGGAGTGCTTTGCCAGATTCACGGAACTTGGCAAACAGGCGCTTGAAGAGGCCCACCGGGCACAACGTCCGGTCATCGCCATTCTGGGACGTCCCTATAACTCCTTTACCACGGACGCCAATATGGGCATTCCCCGGAAATACACCTCCCGTGGTTACTCGATCATCCCGTTTGATATTCTTCCGTTTGCCGACCAGGCCATTTATCCCAACATGTACTGGTATTACGGCCAGCAGGACATGAAAGCCGGCACGCTTCTGAAAAACGAAGACAATATTTTTGTAACCTACATTTCCAATTTTTCCTGCGCGCCCGATTCCTTCATGCTGCATTATCTGAAGTGGATCATGGGCACCAAACCGTTCTTGATCCTGGAGCTGGATTCCCACACGGCCGACGCCGGCGTCGATACGCGCATTGAAGCATTTCTGGACATTATCGAAGGCTACCGCTCCAAGCTGACTGATATCCGTGAGGAACGATACGACAACGGCCTTCGCTTCATCAACAACCCCGGCGAAGAGATCCACATTAAAAACAGTGTCACCGGTGAAAAAATCCCGATTAAAAACAATCCCCGCGTCAAATTGCTCTTATCCAACATGGGCAGGCTCTCTGCGGAACTGGTCGGGGCAACGCTTCGCGGACTTGGCCTCAACGCGCAAGCCATGCCTGTCCCGGATATCTACACCCTGCAGATGGCGCGCAATCATGCCTCCGGCAAGGAATGCCTGCCGTCACACCTGGTGCTGGGCAGTGCTTTGAAATATTTATCTTCCGATCAATACCGCAAGGATGAAATCTATATCCTGTTTGTCCCTACAACAACGGGCCCCTGCAGAACCGGACAATACTTTGTGTTTTATGAAAACCTTTTCAAGGATCTGCGTCTGGAAAATGTTGTGGTGTTTACGATGGATTCGGACAATTCCTACACGGAACTGGGGACGGAATTTACCAAGTACGCCTGGTGGGCGGCGGTTATCGGCGATTACATGAAAGATGTGGAAACCTCCCTCAGGACGTGTGCCGCCGACCCCGCCGAAGCTATGCAGGTTTACGATCAGATCTGGCAAAAAATGATCAGCGTCGCCGAGCATGATATTACCAAAGTTCTGCCTGTTCTGAAGGATATCGCTGACAAGATCTCCAGGATACCGCTGGCCAGAAAGATGGAAGACTGCCCCAAGGTGCTGATTGTGGGAGAAATCTATGTCCGGCGGGATGATTTTGCCGTGGACGAACTAATCCAGCAGTTCAGCCGCCACGGCATCGTCGGCAAGGTTTCCAATGTCATTGAATGGTTTTACTACTGCGACTTCGTCCGGCATTATGAACTCAAAAAGAAAATGAACCTCACCCCCTGGTACCGGCGTCCATTTACCAGGGAGTTCCGGGATATCATCGACTGGAGAATCGAACATCTCTATAAAAAAAATGTGGAAAAAAATGTCCGCGAAACCCTGAGCACAACCGGACTGGTGCCGCATACGCCGCACGACATGACCAAGATCATGAACAACACCGAAAAACATTTCGCGAGCCACGAGCTGCATTCAGAAATCTGCATTTCCAGTGGCGTCGCCGCCACGGCCATGATGGACGGCTATTCGGGGATTGTCAACATTTCACCTTTTGCCTGCCTGATCGGCCGCGTGATCGAAGGACTTTACACCCCATGGGCCAGGGAAAGGAAATACCCGACCATATCGATTGAAATTGACGGGAACCTTCTGCCGCCCAATGTGCTATCCAAACTCGAAATTTTCATGCTCAACGTCAAACGATTCCGGGGCAAGGGAGACGGCCATTCCATGGTGGAGCATGAAGGGGAAACGCATGCTGCCATCGACCGGAAAATCATCCGCTGATCCCGGCAAAAAAAGCCTCCCTGGATTTCTCGTCCAGAGAGGCTTTTCAATAGAATTCTATGAAACAATACCTGCCGGATACTAACCCTTCTTTGGCGTTTTCAGCAACGCCACAGCAAGAACCAATCCGACAACCGCAAGCACCGCCGTGGGATAAAAGGCGTAAGTGTATGTCCCGAAAACGTCCTTGGCCTGGCCGGAAATAATGCCGCCAATGATGGCGCCCAGACCGTATGCAAAAAAGACCACGCCGTAATTCTGTGCGTAATTCTTCATGCCGAAAAATGAAGCCGTTGCGGTCGGCGCAATTGCCAGCCAGCCGCCCAGCCCCAGCCAGAAACCGATGAAACATACGGTGTAGAGCATCGTATCGCCTTCCTTGGCCGTGATCATTAAAATGGAAACGGTGAGAATCATCAACAGATTGAGAATCGCGGCATTGCGGGGTGTGATCTTGTCCGTCAGAAAACCAAAAAGCGGACGTCCCACGGCGTTGAAGATTGCAAAAATGCCTACCAGGGTGGCAGCCGTCTCACCGGAGATCTTGATAATTTCATTGCCCACCGGCTTGGAAATCCCGATGGCCATCAATCCTGCGACGCATCCGATGATATAGCAGAAGAACAATCCCCAGAACGCACCGGTTTTCATCATCTCTCCCGGGGTAAAATCGGAAGCGGCAACGGTGCCTGCGGCCGGTTTCCAGCCCGCGGGAACCCAGCCGGCGGCAGGAAAACGAAAAGGCAGACTCAGGACAACAAGAATAAGTCCGAAAGCAATGCCAAAATACATGAACGTTGTCGGCAATCCTACAGACGGAATCAAGACGTTGGCAAGCTTTCCGGTAATCAGGGCCGATCCCCCGAAACCCGCCAGCATTAACCCCACTGCCAGACCTTTTTTGTCCGGAAACCATTTGGCCCCCATGGAAACCGGGCAACCGTAAACCAGGCCGACACCTGATCCGGCAATCACTCCGTAAGTCAAAGTCAGCATCCAGATATTTGAAGCAAACGCGGAAAGAAGCCAGCCCATTCCTACAATAATACCGCCGATAATCCCCAGTTTACGCGGACCCAGTTTTTCCATCACACGTCCGCCGAAAAACATTAGCACAGAGAAAAAAGCCAGAAAAACCATGAAAGGCAGATTGGCCTGAAAGGCCGAGATACCGGCAAACGCTTCCTTAACCGGTTTCAGAAAGATGCTGTAAGCATAAACCGCTCCCAGACAGACATTCATCACAATACCCAAAGCCACAAACAACCATCTGCCGCTTGCGGCAGGCATCCCGAAAACCTTATCATCAGAACTCATTGGTGATCCTCCTTATAAAATTAGCAAATAAAGTGATTTTGGACTCTTATAGAGTTACGTTTCAAGTGTCAATAAAAATGTCAAAAAATACACTGAAAAATCATGCACTCATTTTGGACCATTTTATGATAGGGGGAAAAGGACAATTCGAAGGAGCGCTATCATTGAAAGAAAAGAAAACTACAGTGACCGGAATCATCCTAGCTGGCGGCAAAAACTCCCGCATGGGTGTGAATAAGGCGTTTCTGGAAATCAATGGCATCCGCATGATTGATAAGACCATGGACATCTACAGCGAGCTGTTTTCTGAAATCCTGATCGTCACAAACGACCCTCTCCCCTACCTTGAATTTACCCATGCGGCCATTGTCACCGACATCTACAAAGGCAAGGGTCCGCTGGGGGGAATTTACACAGGTCTGTTTTATTCAAAAAATCCTTACGTTTTTGTCAGTGCTTGCGACATGCCCTATCTGAACGGGGACTTTATCGAGTACCTGGCAGGACTTACCGGCAAACATGATGTCATCGTTCCCGAACTCGCTGAAGGCTATCAACCGCTGCACGCAGTCTATTCACGCAACTGCCTGCCTTCCATCAAACGCCTCCTGATGCTGGACAAGCTCAAAATCACCGGTTTTTACAGAGACATGCGGGTGCTGACGGTTTCTGAAGGACAGATTTCACCGTTTAACCAAGACGGCAGGCTTTTTCAAAATCTCAATACCCCCCGTGATGTAGACGAAGCTCAAAAAAAATCTTGACAACTATTGAACGTTCATTTAAATACATTGAGCAATTGCTCAACATGATTTCGGACAGGTATTATTTGCTGCAGCGGAAAAACTTTCAGCAAGTCTATGCATGTTCAACAGGTAAAGAATGATCGACAATCGACAGAACATCATCAATGCCACTGACCATTTGCTGCAAACGAAGGGGCTTACCCGTTTAACCACGCGGGAAATCGCGCGTGAAGCAAAAGTCGCCGAGGGGTTGATCTATCACCATTTCAAGGACAAGGCGGGACTCATTTACGAAGTGGTTACCGCGCGCTTCAGTGACACGTCAAAACTCCTGCAGAACCTGCCACTTCAGGTGGGGACACGCACACTGCCCGAAATTCTGGAAGACGTCCTTTATGCAATCTATTGTGCACACTATGAAACGGTCGTGATGATCTGCTCGATTTTCTCCGACCGTCAACTGATGACTCAAATGCAGAAAATCATGGAGGAGCGAAACTTAGGACCTCGCAGGGCCAACGAAGGGCTAAAAGTTTTTCTACAGGCAGAACAGCGAATGGGACGGCTTTCCAGTAGTGTCGATCCGGCAACGGCCGCCAAATGCCTGCGGATGATCAGTCTCCACGCCGCCATGGACGACAAATTAACGGGATATGTTTTTGATGCGTCCCGTGTCCGGAGAGAGATCCGCGACTACGTTCAACTGCTGATGACCGGCATGGAAACGCATCCGGCAGTTCCGAAACCATCCGCTTTTAAAAAGATGAAAAAAAAATAACCGAAAGATAGTATATTTCTATTCATGCACAAAGGGGTGTCCGATGAGAAGGAATAACAGGTTCAAATGGAGGGCCACAGCAGGTCTTCTCGCTGTGGTTTTGATATTGTGTGGCTGCGGTAACAAAAAGGGCGGACCGCCGCCGATGCCCGAGGTTGCTTATGTAACCATGAATACAAAACCGGCGGTAACAACCACTGAACTGTCCGGCCGGACATCCGCCTATTTAGTCGCTGAAGTGCGTCCCCAGGTCGGCGGTATCATCCAGAAGCGTCTATTCACAGAAGGTTCCGATATCAAAGCCGGCCAGCCTCTTTTCCAGATCGACCCCGCTCTCTATCAGGCGGCGCTCGCCCGTGCCGAAGCCCAGCTCTCCACTTTGCAACTCAAGGAGAAAAGGCTGAAGGAACTTCTGGTGGAGAAAGCCGTGAGCCGGCAGGACTATGACGATACATCCGCCGCATTGAAATCCGTTCAGGCGGAGGTGCAAACGGCACGGATCAACCTCAAGTACACGACCATTACAGCGCCCATTTCAGGCCGCATTGGAAAGTCCAACGTTACCGTCGGTGCGCTGGTCACCGCTCACCAGCCCTTGGCGCTGGCGACCATTCAGCAGATGGATCCCATGTATGTGGACGTTTCACAGTCAACAACAGATGTCTTCCGTCTGCGCCGCCAGATCCAGGAAGGTCAGCTTGACCCCAACGCGAGTCAACAGAAGAACGTCCGGCTTTTTCTGGACGACGGAACGGAGTATCCATTGAAAGGAAACCTGCAGTTCCGCGATATCACGGTTGATGCAACGACCGGATCGGTCATCCTACGCATTGTTTTTCCCAATCCGAAAGGCGTGCTGCTGCCGAACATGTTTGTCCGGGCAGTCATCCAGGAAGGCCTTCATAAAAACGCCATGCTGATTCCCCAGCAGGCCGTGTCACGCGATCCCAAGGGAAATCCTTTTACATTAACAGTGGATATCGGAGGGAAAGTTGAGAAGCGTCAAATCAAACTGGATCGGGCCATTGGAGATGCCTGGCTGGTCGAATCGGGTCTTGCCGACGGCGACCGGGTCATTGTCGAAGGAATGCTGAAGATAAAACCCGGCATGACTGTCAAAACAGTCCCTTATGAAAACAGCGGAAAAACGAATTCTACGGCCCCGCCCGCAAAAACGAATTAACGGAGACGCCTGATGCTATCAAAATTTTTCCTGGAACGGCCGGTTTTTGCCTGGGTCATTGCCATCATTATCATGGCGGTGGGCATTCTGGCCATTTACAATCTCCCCATTTCCCAGTATCCCGAAATGGCTCCGCCTTCTATTTCAGTTTCCGCATCTTACCCGGGCTCTTCGTCCGAAACTGTGGAAAACAGTGTCACACAGGTTATTGAACAAAAGATGACCGGCCTGGACAATCTCATCTATATGTCCGCATCCAGCGACTCGGCAGGAGGTGCAAGGCTGGAACTTACCTTCGCCCCCGGAACGAATCCTGATGTGGCCTGGTCCAAGGTCCAAAACAAGGTCCAGTCCGCTATCACGGCCCTTCCCGATGTGGTTCAAAACCAGGGGGTAACCGTTGCCAAATCCACACGAAATTACCTGATGATTGTGTCCCTGATTTCTGAAGACGGCTCGATGGACGGTGATGATCTGAGAGACTATGCCAAATCCAGTCTGGAAAAGGTCATGGCACGTGTCCCCGGAGTGGGCGAAGTGGAAATCTTCGGCGGCGGTTACGCCATGCGCGTCTGGCTGAATCCCGAAAAAATGACGGATTACCGGCTGACCGTGGAAGATGTGATGGCTTCTCTCAAAGCCTACAACGTGGAGGTTTCCGCAGGACAGTTCGGAGGGGCACCCCAGGTAAAAGGCCAGCGATTGAACGCGCCCATTGTTGTCCAGAATATGCTCTCGACTCCCGAAGAATTTGCCAAAATCCCCCTTCGTACCAATCCCGATGGATCCATTGTACGAATCAGGGATGTGGGCCGAACCGAACTGGGAACCGAAATCTATGACATCCAGGGCCAATTCAACGGCAAACCTTCAGCAGGCATTGCTATCCGCCAGGCTGCGGGCTCCAATGCGCTGGATGTGGCGGATGCAGTCAGGGCCAAAATGGATGAAATGAGCCGTTTCTTCCCTGCGGGTGTCAAGGTTGTGTATCCAATGGACTCCACGGCCTTCATCAAGGTGGCCATCAATGAAGTTGTCAAGACCCTCTTCATTGCGATTGTGCTGGTTTTTCTGGTGATGTGGCTTTTCCTGGGTAACATTCGGGCCACGCTAATCCCAACCATCGCTGTGCCGGTGGTCCTTTTGGGAACTTTCGGCGTTCTCGCACTATTTGGTTTTTCCATCAATATGCTGACCATGTTCGCGATGGTTTTGGCCATTGGTCTTTTAGTAGATGATGCGATCGTCGTTGTTGAAAATGTGGAACGCATCATGAGCGAGGAAGGACTGCCTCCTAAAGAAGCTACCGCCAAATCCATGGAGCAGATTACCAGTGCGCTGATTGGCATTGGTCTGGTTCTCGCCGCCGTGTTCGGTCCCATGGCTTTCTTCCCCGGTTCTACAGGCGTTATTTACCGTCAGTTCTCCATTACTATCATCTCGGCCATGCTGCTTTCGGTGGTTGTCGCTCTGATCCTGACACCAGTCTTATGCGCCGGGCTGCTCAAGCCGGTCAAGGCGGGACATGAACCTGCAGAAAATGCACACCCTCTTTTACGTCCTTTTTTTCTGTGGTTCGACCGTGTGTTCTTTGGCATTCGTGACCGGTGTGTAAAACTGGTTGATCATAGCCTCACGCGCAAGAAACGCTATCTTGCCGTTTTTCTGATTATTGTTGCAATTATGGGATTTTTCTGGCTGCGCATGCCTAAAAGCTATCTGCCCGATGAAGACCAGGGAATATTGCTTGCCCAGTTAATCATGCCGACGGGTTCTACGCTGGAACAGACAGAACACATTGCCAAGCAGGTTGAACATTATCTGATGAAAAATGAAAAAGATGCGGTGGAATCTGCAATGACCCTGACCGGCATTGGCTTTTCCGGACGGTCGCAAAACAATGGAATGGTGTTCGGAAAGTTAAAAGACTGGGACCTTCGCAAACGGTCTGATCTGAAAGCAAAGGCTGTTGCCGGAAGAGCCACCATGGCCCTTTCACAGATCCGCAATGCAATGATATTTGCGTTCACGCCTCCGGCCGTTCCCGAACTGGGCACATCTCTGGGCTTCGACTTTCAGTTGCTGGACCGGGGCGGACTCGGCCACGAGGCTTTGATGAATGCGCAATACCAGCTCCTGGGCATAGTGGCCAAAGACCCCAGGGTAATGAAAGTCCGGCCCAACAGCATGGATGATGTGCCCGAATACCGGATCGATGTGGATTGGGAAAAAGCCGGCGCTCTGGGCATTCCGATTACCTCTATCCATAGAACGCTCTCCGTGGCCTTCGGCAGTTCCTATGTCAACGATTTTGTTCAGGGCGGACGGGTAAAAAGGGTATTTGTTCAGGCGGACGCACCCTACCGCATGCTGCCCAAAGATTTGGAAAAGCTCTATGTCCGCAACACACAGGGAAAGATGGTCCCCTTCTCATCCTTTGCATCCGGACGCTGGACATCCGGTGCCCCCAAACGCGCAAGGTTCAACGGCTTCCCGTCCATCAACATCTGGGGAGAACCGGCCCCGGGAAGAAGTTCGGGAGAAGCCATGCAGGCCATGGAAGATGCTGTGAAAAAACTGCCTCAGGGTTTCGGCTTCGACTGGACCGGGCTTTCCTACCAGGAAAGGATGGCCAGCACCCAGGCCCCGCTGCTTTACGCTTTTTCCATCTTCGTGATCTTCCTCTGCCTGGCTGCGCTCTATGAAAGCTGGACCATACCCATATCCATTCTGCTGGCGCTGCCTCTCGGAGTTATCGGAGGCGTTATCGCATCCAGCAGCCGGGGAATGCCCAATGACGTTTATTTCCAGATCGCTCTTTTAACCACGCTGGGACTCACTACCAAAAACGCTATCCTGATTGTGCAGTTTGCCAAACAGGGCGTGGAAAAAGGAATGGGGTTGATCGAGGCCACACTGCAGGGGGTAAAGCTTCGTTTTCGCCCCATCGTGATGACGTCGCTGGCTTTTGGTTTTGGAATCCTGCCCCTCGTCATGACCACCGGAGCGGGAGCGGGAGCCCAGAATGCCATTGGCACCGGGGTGCTTGGAGGTATGGTCACCGCCACGGTTCTGGTGCTGATTTTCTCTCCCCTCTTCTATGTTTTGATTGAAACAGTCTTTGGCAAACAATATAGGGGCAAAACCGGCGGGACGGATACCCCATCGCTTTTCGACCGGTTGACTGAAAAAATATTCGGCAGGCGGATGGAACAAAAATCAGCCTCCACAGACGATACGAATCCATCAGAGGTCAATTGATATGAATAGAAAACGATACCTTCTGCCGATCGTCGCGGTTCTCCTTCTGTGCGGCTGCACGATGGCCCCGAAATACACGCGGCCGGATGCCCCGGTGCCTTCTGAATGGCCAAAAGGCGCGGCCTACGCTGAAATAAAGTCCCCGACATCCGCCCAGGTCGCATCGGAGCTGCCGTGGACGGAATTCATCACAGATGAGCGGCTGCACAAGGTCCTGGAGACCGCGCTCGCGAACAACCGTGATCTGCGGGTGGCTGCTTTGAATGTGGAAAAAATGAAAGCGATGTATGGCATCGGGGTAGCCTCCCTTTTGCCTACGGTCAATGCACTCGGAAGTTTGTCAAAAGCAGGTGTACCGGGTGATCTTTCACAAAGCGGCAGTGCCATGACTTCGGAACGGTATGACGCCAGTATCGGCATCACTTCCTGGGAAGTCGATTTCTTCGGCCGCATCCGCAGCCTGAAGGACAAAGCCCTGGAGGAGTTCATGGCCACGGACCAGGCCCGCCTGAGCACACAAATCATGCTGATATCCTCTGTAACGCAGGCGTATCTTGCAGTGGCAGCCAACCGGGAAGCTCTGCATCTGGTATCCAAGACGCTTGAGTCTCAGGAAAATGGCTACAAACTGATCCAAAAACGATATAATGTCGGCATGATTTCCGAGCTGGATCTGCGCCGGGCACAAAGCCAGGTTGATGTGGCGCGGGGTGACGTCGCCTACTACACCCAACTTATGGCGCAGGCTGAAAACGCCCTGAATCTCCTGGTTGCATCTCCCGTCCCGCAGAATCTAATGCCTGCGGATTTATCCAGCGTCAGCTCCCCCCGCGAAATATCCGCCGGCCTGTCTTCGGAACTGCTTTTAAACCGGCCGGATATCCTGGCCGCGGAATATCAGCTCAAGGCGGCCTACGCCAATATAGGCGCCGCCCGTGCGAATTTCTTCCCCCGCGTCATCCTGACCGGCGCCTCCGGGACCGCGAGTGTGGAACTCTCTGGGCTTTTCAAACCCGGTTCATTTGCTTGGAGCTTCGCGCCTCAGATTATTATGCCGATCTTTGACGCCCGCACATGGTTTGCATACAGAGTAACCAAAATAGACAGGGAAATCGCCGTGGCCCAGTACGAAAAGTCCATTCAAAGCGCCTTTCGGGAAGTGGCCGATGCCCTTGCCGTAAAGGGCACGGTGGACCGGCAGATCAGCGCGCAGCAGTCACTGGTGGATGCTTTATCTGTCGCTTACCGGCTCACCCTGGCCCGTTATGATAAGGGTATTGACAGCTACCTGGCTGTGCTCGATGCGCAACGTTCGCTCTATGGGGCACAGAAAGGATTGATTGCCCTGCATTTAGCCCGCTTCAACAATGCAGTCACCCTCTATAAGGCTCTTGGCGGAGGATACAAGTGAAAGAGAAATCGACCTGACCTAAGCTTGACAAGGCATACAGCATAAAAATAATATCCTGCCACAATAATTGACATCACCTACCTGTGTTGCAATATCGTTATGTCCGGTTATTTGTTTCTTTTCTGAAGAAATTTATAAGGCCGAACAAAGAAAACAATTTTGAACAAGGAAGGAACCGGGCAAGTGCAATGTGTCACATCATTCTTGAGAAATAATTCACTTTTTCAGCGGAACGGGCTGGACCCATTTTTGATTCTCACCGTCGTAATACCATTTATCGGGAAAGCCGCGGCGTCTGATGAAAGTCGGATGATCAGCCCAGCGCTGCATTTCCTGGTAGGCCGCATGGATTTTCCGGAACGTGGCAGCCTTGCCTCCCATATCGGGATGATGAATTTTTACCTGCCGGCGGTATGCATTCCTGATGATCCTTCCTAGATCACGGGATGCCAGATCCGCTCTTGTGATGTCCAGTAGAATCAGGTTTTCCGGCTTGACGGTCGGGGCTCTTTGCAGGCGTGGCCGCGCCAGCCCTTCCGATATTGCACATCTCTCGGCCATTTCCAGAACGCGCCGGGAAGCCAGATAGTTCTTTGACGTCCGCCTTTCTTCAGCCCACCAGGCACCGCCCAGCATATTGGAGAGCCTTCCGAAATCTTCGGCAGGTTTGCTTTTCTCCATACGCACGGCCGTGTATCGAAAGACCTCTCGAATCCCGTGAGGGACCACATCCAGAATAATCAGATTATCCGTGAAATAAAAGGTCGCATAACGTGTGTTCAAAGCCTGGAGCAGGCCGCTGCGCGTGTTGAGCTTCTGACGCAGATGCTGACGGCATTTCACCGAACAATAACGGCGGTTTTTTATATTTTCCGTTGTGCCGCAAGACAGACAGGCCCTTGGCTTTCGTTCTTTTGCGGATGATTTGATTTTGATTAACATGTCGTAACGTGAAACAGCCTGACCATGGACTTGCGGCAAAAGGATCCGGCTGTTTCACCTGTCCTCCAGCATCTTATTTTGCTGCGGCCAGATATCCTTTGGCCAGCGCCTTGTTCACATGCAGCACCCCTTTGTTCATGTCCTTCATGGGATAATCGGCGGTGATCACCGGCAGGGCATCAGCTTCGGCCTGGGTTTTAATGATGGATCCTGCCGGCACATAGCGTCCGTCGGCCACTTTGACGCCCATTAAAATGACGCCCGGCTCGATTACGCAGTTTTTACCGACGGAAGATTTGAAGACCAGGACTTTCATTCCCACAAAGGTATCATCCATGACAACCGCCGGACCATGGATATGCACCTGATGCGCCAGAGACACACGATTGCCGACATAGACCGCATATTTTTTGCCGTTGACCTCAACCTGATTTTTTTCCACGGGTTTCCCGTCCAGCTCCGTCTCGAGAGCATGGATAATCACGCCATCCTGAACATTGGAATCATCACCGACATGAAGCGGCTGGCCTTCGTCACCGCGCACGCAAGCTGTCGGGGCAACCATCACATTGTTTCCCAGTATGACGTTTCCGATCACCGCCGCCAGCGGATGAACGTAGGTCCCGGCCCCGATCGCCGGTTCGGATACGTTCGGGCTGAAATCCGTCTTTACGTTTTTTTCAATCATCTTTTCTACCTCCGGTCACTATGATATTTTTTGCAGATTCAGGCTTCGTGCCCAAAACTGTTTTTCAATGCTTCTGGTGCTTCTCCCGTTCCAGCAAATGCTGCCAGACTTCAGTCACTTTTTTTTCTGTCTCTTCCACGGCACACTGATTGTCAATGACAATGTCCGCAAGATTCATTTTGTCACAAATCGGCATCTGGCACGACAGGCGAAGCTCTGCTTCCTCCCGGCAAAGATCACTTCGGGTCATCAGGCGGTTGACCTGTTCTTCCGGTGCAATCATCACAAGAATCGTCAGATCAAAAAGGTGCTGCATCCTGCCTTCAAACAAGAGCGGTACATCCGCAAAGACAATGGCATGGGGATGATGTTGCTTGATGTCTTGCGAGCGGAGACGCCACGCTTCATAAACCCGGGGGTGAATAATGTCGTTTAGCGCCTGAAGCTTGTCCGGATGATTGAAGACCACTGCCGCCAGCTTATTGCGGTCGATTTTCTGATCCCGTTTCAGAACCTCCCTGCCAAAAAAATTGACTACATCCTTCCAGGCTGGCTTCCCCGGCTCCTGTACCTCATGGGCCAGTTTGTCAAAATCAATCAGATGACCGCCCAAGCGTACGAACATTTGCGCCACGGTCGATTTTCCGCAGGCGATACCGCCTGTCAAGCCGACATTCAGCATGATTTACTTCTTGTTAAGTTCATAGATGATTCTGAGACCGTCCAGCGTCAGCATCTCCTCAATTATATCGATGCTCTTTGTTTCCTGAGCAACGATCCGCGCCAATCCCCCCGTGGCGATAACAAACGGTTTGGTTTTCGCTTCCGCTTTCATTCGGTCAACAATACCATCCACCAGCCCGGCATAGCCGAACATAATACCCGCCTGTATGGCGCTGACCGTATCTTTTGTAATGATCGTCTTGGGTTTGCTGAATTCAACACGCGGCAGCTTGGAAGCACGCGCAAAGAGGGCCTCACTGGAAATCACGATACCCGGTGCGATGCAGCCGCCCATGTATTCACCTTTGGGTGAAACATAGTCAAAAGTCGTCGCTGTACCAAAATCCACAATGATGGATTCCTTTTGATACTTTTTGAAGGCGGCCACTGCGTTGACAATGCGGTCCGCACCCACTTCCTTGGGATTATCATAAAATATAGGCATGCCCGTCTTGATGCCCGGACCTACGATCAGCGGTTTGATGTTAAAATACTTGACACAGAGAGGTTCCAGAATATTGAGCATCGGGGGCACAACACAGGAAATGATAATGGCATTCACAGCTTTCATTTCCTTGGCTTTCATCCGGCTGGACTGGTATAAATTATAAATCAGCACACCATACTCATCGATGGTATGATCAATTTCCGTTCGTATTCGCCAGTCATGCAGCAGCTCTTCTTCATCATAAAGTCCCACTACCGTGTTCGTGTTGCCTACATCAATCACCAGCAGCATTAGTATTCACCTCTTTTAGAATGGTCGCGTCCCCCGCAGAGACCGTCATTTTTTGATTATTCGCGGTCATAAGAATCAGTGAGCCGTCTTCATCCAGACCCACTGCCTTTCCGCTTACCGCTTCGTTCTGAAATATCACCGAAACGGTCTTACCGATCATCTCCGACTGGCTCAGCCATCTTTCCCTGACCGCGGCAAATCCGTTTCGGGTGAGTTCTCTATACCATTTTGCCATATTTTCATACAGGCGAATTATCAATTCAGGACGCGATATTTCGCGGCCTGCCTCAATCGCTACAGAAGTGGCAATCTCTTGAATATCACGAGGAAACTGTTCACGGGCCAGGTTGACATTTATGCCAACACCCACGACGACAAAGTCAACTGCCTGTCCTGACATTTTGATCTGGGCCAGAATGCCGCAAACCTTTTTCCCGCCAATCAGGACATCATTGGGCCATTTGATCCATGCTTTGCCCGGAAAGAACTCATTGATCGTTTCAGCTGCAGCCACACCGGCAGTAATGGGAATCTGCGTTGCCTGCATCGTACCGACAGGCGGCCTTAAAATCATGGATGTGTAAATATTGGCTCCCGGCGGTGAATACCAGATCCGCTGCATCCTGCCTTTCCCGGAACTCTGGCTTTCAGCAATGAGGACCGTCCCTTCCGGTGCGCCTTCTTCGCCTAATCGGAATGCCTCATCATTGGTCGAGCCGATTTCGTCATAATAATGAAGGCGATGGCCGATCATTTTTCCGGCAAGTTTTTTTCTCAGGGATTCTGAATTCAGACACATAATGCTTTGCAGGGCGAACTAATCTCAATGATATCTATTGAAACCAAATTCAAGAGCTGATGATGCTCGTTTATTTTTTCAAGTCATGCGGCTGCAATCTTATCGACCATAACTTTATCGAAAGATTGAACTGTGAGTTCATGAACATCAACTTTCTGGGATGCGGACAGTATTTCGATTCCGATCACGTTGCCTTTTTCATCGTAATCCATGATGATATCAGAAGTCACTTCATCAGTGTTATGGATAGGATCTTCTTTTAAGCGGATATAGATGGCGTCGGCAGATTGACTGTAATGCATTCGCATTTTATGTTACCCCCTTTGTGTACTTTGCAATTTTATCCGTCATGTATGCCGTAATTAAAAGATTACCTTCGGTGATGACGCGCAATAACTTGCCCTCAAAAAGCTTTTGATAGATTATCCTGTTTCTGCTGCCGGACACCTTCTCGTCAGGATCATTCAAAACAGTTTCGATAAGCGCTTTGGAAAGATTTCTTTCTTTTAATTGCAGCAAAATATGATCCGTCTATTGCCAATTCATAGTTTATGATTATCCTGATTTACAGGGGAAAGTCAACGTGGTTTTTGCAGACAGATCATTGCATGGGATAATGCAGCAATTAATAATGAAGCGAACCCTTTATTTTTTATCCTTACCCATTCGGTCGCTGAGCTTGTCGAAGCGGTCCTTGCACCTCCAGCCTATTTTCCCTTTACCTTAAGTGAAATATCCGCCGCCCGGACGGAATGGGTCAGCTCTCCCACAGAAATGAGATCGACACCGGTTACGGCGATTTCGGCAACACGCTCAAGATTGACATTGCCTGAGGCTTCCAGAAGTGCGCGTCCGGCCACAAAATCAACCGCTTTTTTCATGGCATCGACCGTCATATTGTCCAGCATGATGATGTCCGCGCCGCATTTCAGGGCTTCTTTCACTTCCCGGATATTTTTGGTCTCCACTTCAACTTTCAGATGATGGGACAGGTGTTTTCTCTGGGCCGCCACTGCAGCGGTGATACCGCCTGCGGCTTCGATGTGATTGTCTTTAATGAGCACGCCG
>CAZXIP010000003.1:25521-38923 GCA_964640755.1 uncultured Smithella sp.
ACACGGCAATTTCTTTCAGTTTTTTAAGCGCGCCCTCCAGGGCTGCATATTTTTTCTGGAAGTCTTTCATTTTGGCCTCTTCCTTGTCAATCACTTCAGGCGCTGCTTTTGCCCGGAAATCACTATTGGCAAGCTTTCGGGAGCTCTGCTCCATATCCTTCGATACTTTTGCCAGTTCTTTTACCAGCCTTGCTTTCTCCGCGGCAATATCCACAATGCCGGTCAGCGGCACAAATACCTTTGTTGCGCCCACCACACCGGTCGCCACTCCCCTGGGCTCAACCAGGTTGACTTCCACACTTAAAGATTCGAGGTTGGACAGATTCAAAATGTAGCCTCCACCGGTTTCGATGGACTTTTTGCTCTGTTCGTCCGCCGCCGATATTAAAACGTTCAGCTTGAGAGAGGGCGGAATCCGCATTTCACCTCGGATATTGCGTATTGAGGTGATGATTTCCATCAGCATCTCCATCTCCTGCCGGGCGTCCCTGTTTTCCTGAGTATCGTTTGCCTCGGGAAACCTGCTGACCATGATGGAATGTTCGTCGCTGTTGTGCAGCGCCTGCCAGAGTTCCTCGGTCACGAAGGGCATGAAGGGGTGCAAAAGCTGCAGCATGACGCCGAATACCTCTTTCATTGTCCGCTGTGTCGCGTGCTTCTGCCCAGCGCTTATCTTACCGTAAAGCGCAGGCTTGCTGATTTCCAGATACCAGTCGCAGTATTCATGCCAGATGAAATTATAAATGGCGGCGGAGGCATCGTTAAAACGATATTCGTCAAGGCTGCGGGTAACCGCAGCAACCGTTTCGTTTAATTTCGCTTTGATCCATTTTTCCGGCAGCGAATCCGGAGCGTCCACCGGCGCGGTTTCATCATAGTCCGCCAGATTTCCGAGCGTCAGCTTGGCGGCGTTCCATATTTTATTGACAAAAAATTTGTAACCTTCTATGCGCTCCGGCGACATGCGCACGTCGCGTCCCTGCGCGGTATATGCGGCGAGTGTAAAGCGAAATGCGTCTGTGCCATACTGATCGATCATCACCAGCGGATCAATGCTGTTGCCTTTGGACTTGCTCATCTTCTCGCCTTTTTCATCACGTACCAGCGCATGAAGATAAACATCTTTAAACGGCACGTCTTTCATGACATAAATACCCATCATCATCATCCGCGCCACCCAGAAAAACAGAATATCAAAACCGGTAATGAGCAGGGAGGTCGGATAGAACGTCTTCAGCGCCGGTGTTCTTTCGGGCCAGCCCAGCGTGGTGAACGGCCATAAAGAAGAACTGAACCAGGTGTCCAGAACATCTTCATCCTGTTTCAATGACACACCACCGCAGGCGGGACATGAGTCGGGATCCACCGTGGAAACAATCACCTTGCCGCAGCCGCCGCAATACCATACGGGAATCCGGTGTCCCCACCATAATTGCCGGGAGATGCACCAGTCGCGGATGTTGTTCATCCAGTCAAAATACGTGGCTTCCCAGGAGGCGGGAACGATTTTTGTTTTTTTCTTTGTGACGGCGGCAATAGCCTGCTTGGCAAGCGGTTTGATTTTGACAAACCACTGCTTGGAAACCATCGGCTCAATATCCGTCTTGCAGCGGTAGCATTGACCGACATTGTGAGCATATGGTTCGGTGCCGACCATGAACCCTTCCTTTTCCAGGTCGGCAATCACGTTTTTGCGCGCTTCATAACGATCCTGTCCTTTGTACTTCCCGCCATGCTCATTGATAATGCCCTGCCCGTCCATGATCGAAATAATTTCCAGATTATGACGCCCGGCCATGGCAAAGTCGTTGGGATCGGAGCCGGGTGTGATTTTCACTGCACCGGAGCCGAAGTCCATCGTCACGTAGTCATCGGCAATAATGGGTATCTGTTTGTTCATGAGCGGCAAAATGACGAATTTGCCGATTTTATCCTTGTAGCGCTCATCTGCGGGATTGACGGCAACAGCGGTATCTCCCAGCATCGTTTCCGGTCTGGTGGTGGCCACAACAATCTCTCCGCTGCCGTCGGCAAACGGGTATCGGATATTCCATAGAAAACTTTGATCCTGCTTGAATTCCACTTCCAGATCGGAAATAGCGGTATGGCAGCGCGGGCACCAGTTGACGATGTAGTCCCCCTGGTAAATCATATCTTCATTATAAAGCCGGACAAAAACCTCACGGACAGCCTTCGACAAACCTTCATCCATGGTAAAACGTTCACGCTGCCAGTCGCAGGAACAGCCCAGCCTTTTGAGCTGATTGATAATCACGCCCCCGTACTTTTCCTTCCATTCCCAGACACGGGCGATAAACTTTTCACGCCCCAGGTCATGGCGTGACAATCCCTCTTTCATCAACTGCTGTTCAACCACGTTTTGCGTCGCAATGCCCGCGTGGTCCATGCCCGGCATCCACAGCGTGTTGTACCCCTGCATCCTCTTGAAACGGATGATGACATCCTGCAGGGTGTTGTTCAGTGCATGCCCCATGTGCAGCATCCCGGTCACATTGGGGGGTGGAATAACGATGGAGAAGGCGGGATCCTCACTGGCGTCCCGCGCGTGAAAATATTCATTCTTCAGCCAGTAATCGTATAATCTTTTTTCGGCCTCGGCCGGTTCAAACGCTTTTCCCAACTCTTTTGTCAACATGAACCATCTCCTGTTTCTAAATGCGCAAAGGGCTTGCGCCCATTTCAGCTTCCCGTATTTAAGGCCTGCCTGTACTCAATCCCTGAAGACCAAGAAACAAGCGTTTCGTCAAAGGCAGGACCACGATGTTCTTTTGACTCAGCTTTACTGCCAACACCGCTTAGCCACCCTGAAACAGCGTGACTCCGTAATATTCCTGATTTAAAATGCCTGGTATCATTATCTTCTGTACGTGTTTAAGTCAAGTCCATATTGAAAAATGATTCCACGGTTTTTTGAATGGCATGGTATTGATCGGGGGCAAACCATCGGATGGTTTTGTCTGCCGAAAACCACGTCATCTGCCTTTTTGCATACTTCCAGGTTTCCCGAACCATCAAATCCAGTGTGCGCTCCCGGTCGTTAATCCCGCGAATGAAATCCACAACCTGTTTATATCCCAGAGATTGCAGGGGTTTAATATGCGGGCTATATCCCTGAGCCAGAAGCCCGCGCACCTCTTCAACCAGTCCGGCCTCCATCATTTTTGCGGTTCTCACAGCAATTCTTTTTTTTAATTCGGCACGCTCTACGGCAAGACCGATTTTACAGACATCATACGGACAATCAGCAAACAGATGATTCCGCTGCAGCGTGACGATGGACTGGCCGCTCTGGTCCAGCACTTCCAGTGCCCTGATCACACGCACACTGTCATTGACATTAATGAGGCGAGCCGCCTGCGGGTCCCTTTGCTCCAATAGGCCGTATAGGTATTCTCTGCCAAAGCGGTCGCGAAGCCCCTTATAATGATTACGGATGCTTTCATCGACCGGCGGTGTTTCTATCATTCCCTGCAACAGCGCCCGGATATACAGCCCCGTTCCGCCAACCACGAAAGCCGGTTTGCCGGCATGGGCCAATTGTTCAATGACCGCCCTTGCCTGTCCGGCATAGATGGCTGCATTGAATTCTTCATCCGGGTTCACAACGTCAATCAGATGATGGGGCACAATTGCCCTCTCTTCCCGGGTAGGTTTGGCCGTTCCGATATCCAGGTAACGGTAAACCTGCAGGGAATCGGCGTTGACGATCTCGCCCCCCGTCGCCTCGGCCATTTCAATGCCAAGACGGGTTTTCCCTGTCGCCGTGGGTGAGCAGATGACCACCAGCCTGATCCGGGGTTTCTTATTTTCGTTTAAACATTCGTTCGATTTCATAGAGAGAAAAATGCACGCGAATCGGCCGTCCGTGAGGACAGGTTGAGTTGAAAGGAGTTTTCTCCAGATCACGGCACAGGGCGGCGACTTCCTGGGCCGATAAAACCGCATTGGCTTTAATCGCGGCGCGGCAGGCCAGCGACGCCAGGATCTTTTCCCTGCGCTCCGCAAACGATGCCTTCCCCTGTCCGTCACCCAGCTGATCGGCAAGGTCGGAAATGATTTCACACGGCAGCACAGCCGGCAAAGAAGCCGGCAGCGCCTTCACCACAATGGCGTCGCGGCCGAATATTTCCAGATCCATCCCGATCTCGCCAAGCACAGGCAATGCTTCTTCAAAAAGACTGATCTGCGCAGGAGTAAGGCTGACGATTTCCGGCATCAAAAGGGGCTGGCTTACCGCTCTGTTCACGGTCGCCGCTTTCAGGCGCTCCAGAATAATCCTTTCGTGCGCCGCATGCTGATCCACCAGCATCAATCCATCCTCATTGGCAAATACCAGATACGTGCCGGCAAACTGCCCGAGATATCTTCGGTTGGCAAAGGTGATCCTTTCCCCTTCAGAATTTTCTTCAACCCGCAAAGGCTCACCGATCGGAACTCCCCCTTGTGCAAACAAATCGCCTTCTATTGCCTGCCGCAGATTCTGACGGGAATAAACCTCGGACGGCCGCTCCGGGGATGAAGTATAATCCTTCGGCCTCCAGAATCCGGAAGCCGCGGAAGTTTTTTCTCGCGGGGCCAGACGGTAAGTCAAAGCATCAGGCGGTATCTGCGAAACGGCAAGGTTTTGTGCCACCGTCCGGGACACCAGATCATAGATTTCGCGGGAACTTTTGAAGCGCACTTCCATCTTGGCCGGATGCACGTTGATGTCAACTTCCTCACCCGGCAGATCAAGAAACAAAACAGCCGCGGGGTAGCGACGAGGTTCGATCACCTGCCGGTAAGCCGCAAGTATCGCATGCGTCAGGCTGTTATCGCGGATAAAGCGCGAATTGACAAACAGAAAAATGCTTTTGGAATTTGATTTTGTAAAATCCGGGGTTGAAATAAATCCTGCAAGCCGCACATTTTCCCTCTGTCCCTTGATCTCCCGGCAATGCAAGGGAAAGTCATTGCCCATGACCATGCCGATGCGATCGGAAATATTCCCGGCAACAGGCGCCGTAAACACAACTCTCTCGCCTGAGGCGGCTGTAAATCGCACTTCCGGATGAGCCAGCGCTATGCGAATGACCGCATCTAAGCATGCGCTCTGCTCAGTGGCTTCCGATTTAAGAAATTTCCTGCGCGCAGGCACATTGGCAAACAGTCTGGTTACCTTGATTTGCGTCCCGGGCGGCAGGCCCGCCGGGGATATTTCACAGACAGCGCCGGCCTCGGCCACCGCTTTTGTGCCCTCCAGATCTTCCGGACGCCTCGACAGCACTTCAACACGGGCAATGGAGGCGATGCTGGCCATCGCTTCACCGCGGAAACCGAAGGAGCCGACACGATAGATATCCTCCAGTTTTGAAATCTTGCTGGTGGCGTGGCGTTCAAAAACCAGGGCTATGTCTTCACGTTCGATTCCGGAACCATTATCCACAATGTGAATCGATTCACATCCCCCTTGTACAAGCTCAACGCGGATGTCCCGGGCTCCCGCATCAATGGAATTTTCGACCAGCTCCTTGACAATTGACGCAGGCCTTTCCACCACTTCTCCGGCGGCAATCTGATTGGCTACCTCTTCAGACAAAACAACGATGCGCTTTGACAATATCCATTCTCCGTTTTAAAGAAAAAGCCGCAGCCACTGAAGTGCTTGTGACTGCAGCTCCGTGTTTCCCATGGCACAGTCCCGTTTTAATCCAGAACAATCATGACCCGGCAATTTTTCATAAAAGACTTTTTCTCATGCGCAATGCGAATCCTCTCCGCATCGGCGTTGCTGATGATCAGGTCGGATTTGCCCGGTCCGTCAGCTTTCAGCGCCTTCACATTCATGAGGCCTGTCGCTGCGTGCTGATTCCTTGTGTACCCGCACAGACCCTGCAACACGTTGGTTTCAAGCTCCAATCTGAAAGCTTCGGAGATTTCCCCGCCGTTTTCATCACGGAGACCCGGCAGCATGGCGGGACGGGCGCCGACACCACGGGCGTCGATCACCAGGCCAATGCAGGATGCCCTTTCAACAGCTGAAGCCGCCCCGAACGGCTGGCCCGACTTCTTTTGCTTCATAACCTGGGGAATCATGATCTGCGACAAATTCCCGTAAAGGGGAATTCTCAGGGTAACCTGGGCTGTGTCATTGGATCTGTATTCCTGATCGGCAACCTGTGAACCCTGAATCAAACCTTCCAGCTGCGTATGGAGAATATCATTATCCCCTGCTAAATCCTTAATGGTGGTTGTTGAGTCCACCTGAACGTCCATGGCCATCTCCAGCAGATTCCGGCATGCCTCCGCTCTGGCCGCCCGAAAAGCTACCGGCCGGGCTTCTACGATGCCGACATTTTTATCAGGAGCGACGCCGATGCCTACCGCCTCTATGTATCCCGCAGTCCAGTTCACCTGCCCTTTACCGGTTTTTTCCGCCCATTCAAACTCCCGAAGAGCATTCTGACAAAAACCTGCCTGTGGCCATAAAAATACCATTCCCACCAGCAAAGCCATGGAAATGAATTTTAATTTCATGTTCTCCTCCCAATATCATTAAAGAAACCATCGAATCTTTGAAAACTCAGTAGAAACTAACAAAATATCACCGGGGTTGCAATAACGATTTCCGGAAGAGCCGCCCCACCAACATTCCAAGAGAGTTCCAAGATATACTTGAAAGTCCTATGTTTATGTGATAGTTAATTATGTTGATCTGTGACACGGTATGATCGGGCTGCCACTGCCTGCAGAACCAGCAGTTTTTCCAAAACGATTCAGGAAAAGGCTTGAACAAATAAGATGATTCGCGGTAACAACGCCATTTTTTCAGAAGACAGGAGTAACAGGAAATGGACTACAAAAAGACTTTAAATCTTCCGCAAACGGATTTCCCCATGAAAGCCAGTCTGGCTCAAAGAGAACCGGAAATGCTCAAAAAATGGGAAGATATGAAAATTTACCACAAGATCCGCCAGAGCGCCAAAGGCAAAACACCTTATATTTTGCATGACGGCCCTCCCTACGCGAACGGCAACATTCACCTGGGAACGGCTCTGAACAAAATCATCAAGGATATCGTTATTAAAGCCAAAAATATGACCGGTTTCGACGGCGTTTACGTACCCGGCTGGGACTGCCACGGATTGCCCATCGAACACCAGGTAGATAAAGAACTCGGCGGCAAGAAATCCGGCATGTCGCAGGTTGAAAAACGCCGTGCCTGCCGCGTTTACGCGGAAAAATACTTGAATATCCAGCGCGACCAATTCAAACGGCTGGGTGTTTTCGGCGAATGGGAAAATCCCTATCTGACAATGGCCTATCCTTACGAAGCAACAACTGTAGCCGAATTCGGCAAACTCTATCTCAACGGCAGTGTTTATAAAGGGAAAAAACCCGTTTACTGGTGCGCCACCTGCAAAACGGCACTGGCGGAAGCTGAAGTGGAGTACGCTGATCATCACACACCATCCATTTATGTAAAATTCGCTTTTGAAACCGATATCGGCCAGATCTTGCCGAAACTGGCCGGCCATAAAGTCCACATGGTGATCTGGACCACGACACCATGGACGATTCCTGCCAACCTGGCCATTGCCGTCAAGGATGATTTTGTCTATTCAGCGGTAAAAATTAATGGCGAAGTTCTGATTGTGGCCAAAGACATGATCGATTACTGCCTTGACGCCTTCGGCTATCGCGACAAAGAACATGAAATCCTAGATGAGTTCAAGGGTGAAGTTCTGGAAGGTCAAAAATGCATGCATCCGCTGGTGAAAAGGCACAGCCTGCTGATTCTGGCGCCCTTCGTCACGCTGGAGGCGGGAACCGGCGCCGTACACATCGCTCCCGGACACGGACAGGAGGACTATGAAATCGGACTCGAATACGGTCTGGATAACTACGCCCCGGTGGACGACGCTGGGAAATTTACCGAGGATGTCGAACATTTTGCCGGCCAGTTTGTCTTCGACGCCAATGATAATGTCATTAAAAAGCTGGATGAAGTGGGCGCACTGATGGGTCACGTTCCCATGCAGCATTCCTATCCGCACTGCTGGCGATGCAAAAAACCCATCATTTTCCGTTCCACCGAACAGTGGTTCATTTCGATGGAGAAAAACGATCTGCGCAAAAAGGCTCTGGCGGCCATCGATGAAGTACAGTGGATTCCGGCATGGGGGCACGACCGAATCTACGGCATGGTGGAAAACCGTCCCGACTGGTGCATTTCGCGCCAGAGGCTTTGGGGTGTTCCCATCACGGTTTTTTACTGTACCAAATGCAAAAATGAATTATTGACAAAGGAAATCCTCGATCATCTGGTTGCTCTGGTGGAAAAAAATGGCGCGGACATCTGGTTTGAAAAAGAACCGAAGGATCTCATGCCCAAACACACCGTCTGCCCGCACTGTAATGGGATAGAATTTACCAAAGAAGTGAACATTCTGGATGTATGGTTCGACTCCGGTGTGAGCCACGCTGCCGTTCTTGAAAAAAGGCCGGAGTTGAGCTCACCCTGCGACCTGTACCTGGAAGGCAACGACCAGCACCGCGGCTGGTTCCATTCTTCTCTTCTGGAATCTGTGGGAACACGCGGGCGCGCCCCCTATAAGAGTGTTCTCACGCACGGCTTTGTCGTTGACGGAGACGGCAAGAAAATGTCCAAATCCGTCGGCAATGTCGTCAGTGCGGAAGACGCCGTTGCCCAATACGGGGCAGAAATTTTGCGCCTGTGGGTGGCGGCGGAAGACTACACGGATGACATCCGCATTTCCGACGTGATTCTCAAGCGCTTGACGGAAGCCTACCGCCGGATCCGCAATACCAGCCGGTTTATCCTGGGAAACCTCTCTGATTTTAACGTTGATGCCGACTCTGTCCCGTACGAAAACATGACGGAAATGGACCGTTGGGCGCTGCACCGCCTGCAGGAAGTCATCAAGCGCGTCAGGGAAGCCTATGAACGCCATCAGTTTCACACGGCTTTCTACACTCTGTATAATTACTGCACGGTGGATTTGAGCGCACTGTACCTGGATGTTCTGAAAGACCGGCTTTACACGAACAGGGCCGCCTCCACGGTGCGCCGCTCAGGGCAGACCGTCATGTTTGCCATTTTAAACGCCATGACCCGTCTTATCGCTCCGATCCTGACCTTTACGGCGGAGGAAGTCTGGGCATCGCTGCCCGGTTGGCGGGATAAAGAGGAAAGCGTCCACCTGGCACAGTTTCCTGAAGTCAACGCCCGATTCTACAACGAAGAAATCGGCGAACGCTGGAAGGCGATGATTGACGCCAAGGCGGAAATCGCCAAAGCCATCGAGCAGGCTCGCAAGGAAAAAGTAATCGGTCATTCTCTGGACGCGCGCATTACTGTTGCCGCGCCGGACAAAATGCGTGCGCTTTTTGAAACACATATGGAAGACCTTCGCTCTCTTTTGATTGTGTCCCAACTGCAGTTAGCCGATGTTGCTGATATTGCCAACCCTTACCAAAGTGAAGAAATCAAAGGATTGGCCGTCGGCGTCGAAAAAGCACGGGGCGCAAAATGTGAACGCTGCTGGATTTATGAAGAATCGGTCGGTACGAACACCGAACATCCGACGGTCTGCGCTCGCTGCATACCGAATTTGTAGAAAACAAGGTTCTAGGCTAAAGGGACAAGGTGCAAGTGACAAGCCTACCTTGAACCTTGCTCCTTGAACCTTGAACTTTTAATTGGAGATTATTTTTTGAAAAAGAATCTTTGGATTTTTCTTCTTGGTGCGGCAGTCATCCTCGCTTTGGATCAGATTACAAAATCCGCCGTCACCTCAAGGTTTGTTCTTCATGAATCCTATCCGGTCATCGAGGGCTTCTTTAATCTTGTCTATGTTTTGAATCCCGGCGCCGCATTCGGTTTTCTTGCAGAAGCATCCGAAACGTTCCGCTATGTTTTCTTTACCGGCATCACGGTTCTGGCCGCCGGCCTGATTGCTTATTATCTTCTCAAAAGCAATCCCCGCAACCTGCTGCTTGTGACTTCCCTCACCCTGATTTTCGGCGGCGCTGTCGGGAATCTGATTGACAGGCTGCGTTTCGGCGCCGTCGTTGATTTTCTGGATTTCTATGTTCAAGGGGTGCACTGGCCGGCATTTAATGTGGCGGACTCCGCTATCACCATCGGAGCTGTCCTGATGATCTGGGAAATGATCCTGAACCGGAATAACAAATCATCTGCATGATCCCGGATTTTCCATTTCCGTTAAAAGCAGTATATTATTGCACTCAGAGAGAACCGATCGTTTTTCCCGTCACTGTCAGGGATTTTTCCCTTCGGCACATGCCAGCATGTCCTTCAGCGATATATCAGGATGATGATAACGTTTCTTGTTGCGTGTACCTTTCCCGTACTGAATCGCCTCTTCCGGGCACCATTGAATACAAGCAAAACACTGTTCGCACCGGCGCTTCCAAACGGGCTTTCCCCCGTCCATAAGGATATTCCGGGCCGGGCAGATTTTTGCGCAAATGCCGCATGAGGAACATTTTTCATCGGCAAAAAAGGATTTATCCATAGAGGCGACATGGGGCAGTGATTTGTTGTAAATCAGTGAGAAAAATATATTCTGCCACAGGGGTCCTTTTTCCACGGGCAGATCTTCTTTATTGCGCACAATTCCGGAAATCCGTTCAATTTTTTCAAGCGCAGCCGATATTTTTTTCTGCTGCTTTTGTGGTGAAATGGCGCCGCCCCACGGGATATAATTGCTGGGCAGATCGATAGAAAATCCGCAGGAAAGATGAAGATTCTTTGCCTGCAGCAGTTTCTTCAACTGGATCAGCGTTGCGGCAACCTGGCCGGCATTGACGGCAACGGCAAAAACATACGGTTTTGGATTCGTTTTGATGAGATCAAGGAACTCCAGAACGGGCGGTGGCACTCCCCAGATATGAACCGGGAAAACCAGACCGATAATATCCGCTTCACAGGGTGGAAATTGCTTTTGGTGACGGTTGAGCGAAATCAGCTCAGAGGGGCCGATGCGGCTTGCAAGTTCTCTGGCCGTCCAGAGAGAATTCCCCGTTCCCGTATAAACATAAACAGCCGTCTTCATCAGCGTGACTGTTTGAGCGCCCTCGTATAGACCGCTTCAGAAAATCCGTAAACGTGACTCCTGTTGATAACGGCAAACGGCACATCATCTCCGTCGTCGATCTCTTTTCTTGCAGCCGCCGCCTTCGGATCAGTATCCATGTTATATTCCGTAAAGGCGAGTTTTTTGGAATTTAAAAATTCCCTGGCCTTGTCACAGTCCGGACAATCATTTTTTGTATATAGTTTAATGGAGGGCGCTTTTCCCGCATCAGTCGATTGCTTTTCGTCACTCATACCGGAATCATTCTGGAGCACTTTTACGCTTTTGCCTTTCTTCACTACAGGTGGATAATCCGTAATATGCTTCACGCCGGATTCATCTTCCCAGCTATAAAAATCGGCGTACGCCGTCGCTGAAAACATCAGGACCAGCACCAGTAAAAAAAACAGGTTTTTTTTCATGATAAGCCTCCATCATCAGCGCCGCTGGCGCATGTTCGATATTGTTTCCCTGATATTTCTAAAACGATTCTTCACCTGTTCGACAATCCATAAATGTTTGCTAATTTTTCTTTATGTTTAAAACTTTAACCGGAATGCTTTCAAAAATCAATCTCCTTTTTACTGCAATAAAGGCAGTGTGGATGGTCGGAATTTTCCGCAGTTAAAATCCTGTCATCAGAATTTATGCCTAATTTTACCGGCGGCAATACTGTTTTTCCCCTTTTTTCTTTGGCAAAAAAAAAGAGATTATGTAATAAGGAAATCAATCACAAAATTTTATTCCCGGGAGTTGGACAATGAGTAAATCCTATATTTTGGCCCTTGATCAGGGCACGACCAGTTCACGAGCCGTCATCTACAATTCCGAAGGCGAGGCCGTCAAAATCGCACAGAATGAATTTACACAGATTTATCCGCAGGCCGGCTGGGTGGAGCACGATCCCATGGAAATCTGGGGGTCCCAGCGAGGTGCCGCCAGCGAAGTGCTTGCCACCACGGGCATTGCGCCGGAAGAGATCGTAGCAATCGGCATTACCAATCAGCGGGAAACCACCATTGTCTGGGACAAAGCAACAGGCAAACCGGTTTATAACGCCATTGTCTGGCAGTGCCGCCGCACCGCTTCAATCTGTGATGAACTGAAAGCCGAGGGGCTGGAAGAGTACATCCGTGAAAATACAGGCCTGGTGCTGGACGCGTATTTTTCGGGAACAAAACTGAAATGGATTCTAGATCACGTTGAAGGAGCCCGCGTCCGGGCGCAAAAGGGCGAACTGCTTTTCGGCAATGTAGACACCTGGCTGATCTGGAACCTCACCCGGGGAAAGGTTCACGTCACCGACTACTCGAATGCTTCGCGCACAATGCTGTACAACATTAAAGATTTGAAATGGGATGAGACGATTCTGAAAAAACTCGACATTCCCGCCTGCATGCTGCCCGAGGTCAAACCTTCATCCACCGTTTACGGTTTGACCGACGCGAGGGTCCTGGGCGCGGAAATCCCCATTGCCGGGGTGGCGGGAGACCAGCAGGCGGCGCTTTTCGGCCAGGCCTGCTACACGCCCGGCATGGTTAAAAACACTTACGGCACGGGATGCTTCATGCTCATGCTGACCGGTGAGACGATTGCCCATTCCAAAAACGGCCTTCTGACCACCATCGCCTGGGGAGTGGACGGGAAAGTGGAATACGCACTCGAAGGCAGCATCTTCGTAGCCGGCGCCGCGATTCAGTGGCTGCGGGACAGCCTGCGTGTCATATACGACGCCCGCGACAGCGAATATTTTGCAACGAAGGTTCCGGATTCACAGGGCGTTTACGTGGTGCCTGCTTTCGTGGGACTGGGCGCTCCCTACTGGGATATGTACGCCCGCGGCGCCATTGTCGGACTCACCCGCGGAACCAACCGCAATCATATCATTCGCGCCACGCTGGAATCCATCGCGTATCAGACCCGTGATGTTCTGGAACTGATGCGCGCTGAATGCGGTATTGATTTGCGCGAACTGCGCGTCGATGGAGGAGCATGCGCCAATAACTTCCTCATGCAGTTTCAGGCTGATATTATGGATGTGCCGGTAGAACGTCCGCAAATCATCGAAACAACCGCACTGGGAGCCGCATATCTGGCAGGACTGGCCACGGGTTTCTGGAAAGACCGGACAGTGATCGCCGAAAAACGGAAAGTGGATCGCCGTTTCCAGCCCGCAATGGACGACGAAAAAAGGCAAAAACTCTATACCCGGTGGAAAAAGGCAGTGGAGCGCGCACGAAACTGGGAGGAAGAATAACACAAGGTGAAAGGCACAAGGT
>CAZXIP010000004.1:0-5915 GCA_964640755.1 uncultured Smithella sp.
TCATATTTTTTGATTTATTAGCGGTAAGATCGAAAAAACACAAGTGTTATTTATAGGTCCCTTACATTCAATTTGACTTTAGACACAAGCCAATATAATAATATTTCATGAATAAGCTTGAAGAATCCTTAAATAAAATCGCGGGCAATATCCTATGCCTTGATGAGGCTTCCCTGATGTCGCTCTGGGACAAATACAAAACAAAAATGGAATATTTCTCTTTTTCTCCTGAATGGGAAAAAGCCGTGGTGATCTTCTCAATCATTAATTCCATCCGAGTAAAAAACGCCATTTTCAATGAACAATTAATAAAACAACAAACTGATAAAGACACAACGCCACCAAAACGAAAAACCGGAAAACCAAACCTGCGACTGGTTAAATGATGGACAAAGATTCTGCGGCAAAACGTATTCATGAACTGCGAAACGTTCTCGAGTACCATAACCGGCGTTACTATCAGCAGGACGCGCCGGAAATATCCGATACGGAATATGACCAGCTAATGCGGGAGCTTCAAAACCTTGAAGCTGTCTATCCCGACGACGATCTGGCGTCATCGCCGACACAACGCGTGGGAGCCGCGCCGCTGTCCAGATTTGCTCCTTTCAGACACCCGCAGGCGATGCTGAGCCTGGCCAACGCTTTTTCTTCTCAGGAGATTATCGATTTTGATTCACGTATCCGGCGTCTGGCAAATCAGGACAGAATGGATTACGTGGCCGAACCCAAGCTGGACGGCCTTGCTGTCAACCTCATTTACGAAGACGGCCTTTTCAAGCACGGAGCGACGCGCGGTGACGGCTTCACAGGAGAAGATGTAACACAGAATCTCAAAACCATTTCATCGATGCCGTTAAGAATAAAACAAAAAGATTCTCGCGCCATCCCGGAATTCATCGAAGTCCGTGGCGAAGTTTACATGGAAAAGAAGCCCTTTGAAAAACTCAACCGTCGCCGCGAAGAAGAAGGCGAAGACCCTTTTGCCAATCCGCGCAATGCAGCCGCCGGATCGCTTCGCCAGCTGGATCCGAAAGTCACCGCCCGGCGGCCCCTGAATATTTTTCTCTATGGTATCGGCACGGCCCGGGGCATTCGCTTTTCCAGCCACTGGGAAATCCTGCAGACCCTTGCCCAATGGGGTTTCCCCGTCAATCCGCTGATTTGCCAGGCGCAGGACATCTCGGCCTGCATTGACTACTTTGAGCATATCCATTCCATCCGGCCCGGCCTTCCTTACGAAATCGACGGTGTCGTACTGAAAGTGAACAATTTGTCCGTCCAGGAAGCACTGGGCAATGTTTCGCGTTCCCCCCGCTGGGCGCTGGCCTGTAAATTTCCACCCGAGCAGGCCACGACGATGATTCGTGACATTGTTGTGCAGGTGGGCAGAACAGGCACTCTGACGCCGGTTGCAATTATGGAACCGGTCAGTGTAGGCGGCGTCATGGTCAGCCGGGCCACGCTGCATAACGAAGATGAAATAATTAAAAAAGACATTCGAATAGGCGATACCGCCATCATCCAGCGGGCGGGAGATGTGATCCCCGAGGTCATAAAAATCATTGAAGCAAAACGAAACGGGCATGAAAAGATTTTCCGCATGCCGTCGTGTTGCCCGGAATGCGGTTCGGAAATCGTGCGCCTGCAGGATGAAGCCGCGCATCGCTGTATCAACCTTTCCTGTCCAGCTCAAATCAAAGAGCACATCCGTCATTTCGCTTCACGCGGCGCGATGGATATCGAAGGACTCGGTGAGAAAGTTTCTGCACAGCTCTTCGACGCAAAATTGATCAACGATCCCGCCGATCTTTATTTTCTAAAGAAAGAACAGCTGCTGGGGCTGGACCGTCAGGCCAATAAATCAGCTGAAAAGCTGCTGGATGCCATTGAACGATCCAAAACCCCTCCCCTGGACAAATTCATTTTCGCCCTCGGCATTCGCCATGTCGGGGAACAAACCGCCAAAATTCTTGCCGGACATTTCGGCAGTATGGAAAATCTAATGAAAGCAAAGACCGATGATCTGACTGCGCTCAATGAAATCGGTCCGGAAATCGCGCAAAGCATCGTCGGATTTTTCGCAGAGGATAAAAACAGGAAAGTTATGGAAAAATTCCAGCTGGCTGGTGTATCCCCCCAGTTTCATAATGCCGTGACCGACACCACTCTTCAGGGAAAAGCCTTCGTTTTCACAGGCTCCCTGGAAAGCATGGGAAGGAATGAAGCCAAAGCGCTGGTGGAATCGCTGGGCGGCGTTGTCCAGTCTTCTGTCACCGGCAGGACGTCTTATGTTGTCACTGGCAGCGAACCGGGTTCGAAACTGGATAAGGCCCGCCGGCAGGGTATCTCCGTAATCAGTGAAAAAGATTTTCTGAAACTCATCGGAAGGTAGAACATCATGAAAAAAGTTCATGTTTACATCAGCGGCAGAGTGCAGGGTGTTTTCTTCCGTGCCGAAACGCAGCGCGCCGCAGTATGTCTCCATCTAACCGGCTGGGTGCGCAACACGGAAGACGGCCGCGTGGAAGCCGTCTTCGAAGGAGAAGACGGGGATATCGATAAAATGCTTACCTGGTGCCAAACCGGCCCGCCTCATGCCCGTGTTGATCAGGTCATTGCTGATGAAGAACTCTTCACAGGCGATTATCCGAATTTTAAAATTGCTTTTTGAAACCACCTTCTCATTCCACGCCAAGCTTTTCAATGCGGTAGCGCAATGAATCAAACGTTACGTGAAGCATTTCAGCGGCTTTCGTCTTCGAGCCGTTCGTTTTTTGTAAAACTTTCTGAATGGCTCTTTTTTCGATTTTCTCCAGCTCGGCATTCAAATCGATTCCTGAATCAGGGATATTCAAATCAATCTGCTTCTGTTCTGCTTCTTCCTCGGCCAGCAGCACCAGGTTCTCGGGCAAAATGATATTCGATGTTTCCATCGCCACACCACGTTCAATAATGTTTTCCAGTTCGCGGATATTTCCCGGAAACGGATATTCCATCAGTAACTCCATCGCATAAGAGGAAATCATCCTAACTTCCTTGCCGAATTCAGCAGCATATTTTTCAATGAAATGTTTTGTCAAAAGAGGGATGTCTTCCTTTCTTTTCCGAAGCGGCGGCATATGGACAGGAATCACATTCAAACGGAAATAGAGATCTTCACGGAATTCCCCCCTTTTAACCCGTTCCTGAAGGTTCTGATTGGTAGCAGAAATAATACGGACATCCACCCTGATATCCTCAGAACCGCCAATACGGCGAAATGTTTTTTCCTGCACAACCCTGAGAAGTTTTACCTGGAGGACCGGCGGTAATTCCCCTATCTCGTCCAGAAATACGGTCCCCCCTCTGGCCAGTTCGAAAAGTCCGGCACGATCAGCATATGCGCCCGTAAAAGATCCTTTCATGTAGCCAAAGAGTTCACTCTCCAGCAGGTTCTCCGGAATGCCTCCGCTGTTAATGGCCATAAACGGCATCTTGGAACGGGATGAATTGGCATGAATAGCCCGGGCAACCAGTTCCTTACCGGTGCCGCTCTCCCCCAGAATCAGAATATTCGCCGGGGTGTCGGCCACCTTTTGAATCGTTGCAAACACTTTCCCCATTTCCCTGCTGGTGCCGATCATGCCGTAGAAAAAGCCTTCCTGCACTTCTTTCTTTGGAGCCTGACTTTCACTGACCAGACCGTTTTTCAGCAGCGCCTGCCGGACAATCTGCTTTAATTCTTCTATACTGCCGCCCTTTTCAACATAATCATAAGCGCCTTCATGCATTGCGTTGACAGCTGTTTCGCCGGAGGCATAGGCAGTAATTAAAATAACGATGGTTTCCGGCCGATGATCCTTGATGGTTTTCAAAAACTCAATGCCGTCCATCTTTGGCATTTTCAAATCGGTGATCACCAGGTCAAAATTGGTTTTACGGAAGAGGTTGATCGCCTTCTGCGGATTATCAGCAGTCGTGACATCATACCCTTCTCTTTTCAAGACCTCTTCCACAACATATCTGTAGTCCTGATCGTCAAGAACCAGAATTTTTGCCATACCGTCACTCCTTTTCATCGATATTTGACCTTAGCTGCAGGGAAGCCAGACCGTAATGGAAGTTCCATGATTGACCCTGCTTTCTAACGTAATTTTTCCGCCATAACCGTCAACAATGCGGCTTACAATTGCCAACCCCAATCCGGTCCCTTTCTCTTTATTGGTAAAGAAAGGCTCAAATACTTTTTTAATATCTTTTTCTTCAATCCCGCATCCGTCATCCATAACTTTAATTTCCGTATAGTCTTTGCTGTCTTCCAGTTGCCGCTTGCTTATTTCAATTGATATGTTGCCGTTTTCTTCAACGGCCTGAACGGCATTGAGAATCAGGTTTTGAATAACCTGGCGGATCTGTCCCGCGTTGGCGTATGCCCGGTTATTTCCGGACGATATTTTAGTCAATTTAACATTCTTCGTCTGCTGATGGGCCATTTTCATATTTTCGAGAATTTCATCAGCCATCTCATCGACGTTGACAGATTCCCTTTTTTCCGGGATAGGACGGGCCAGCAGAAGAAAATCCCGCACAAAACTGTCCAGCTGATCTTTACCCCTCATAATGATTTGCATTAACCGTCTGTCTGTGTCCTCCAGCCTTATGGTCTGTCCCAGCAGTTGAATCGAACCCGTGATAGATGCCAGCGGATTTCTCATTTCATGTGCAAGGCCGGCGGCCATTTCACCGATTAAAGCCAGTCTTTTACTCTTTTCGAGATTTTCTTCCATTCGCTTTATTTCCGTCAAATCCTGAAAGATCAGAATATGACCGATTTGCTTGCCATATTTGTCCTTCAAAGGATTGATTGAACAGCCCAAATGAACCTGTACACCTCCCCAGCGTGTAATCGTCACTTCTCTTCTGTTTTGATTCAGTTCAAATTGTTTTGCGTCGAAGAAAGGATTGAACTCCGGAAAGATTTCAAGAATCTGATGATTTTGTACTAAATGAAACTTCAAACCCGTAATCGTTTCAGCAGCCCTGTTAAACGTCTTAATGCGGCCCTGCATCGTCGTCGTCATAATACCGGTGTCGACCGATTCAATAATACTGCGAAAAAGAAGATCCAGCTGATTAAATGCAGACTCCTTTTCTTCCAGCAATGATCGTGTTTTCTTCTCCTGTTCAACCACAAAGCTGGCCAGAAATGCCAGAAGGTAAAAAGCAAAGACGTGAACGACTATTCTTACCAAAACGTCTCGTGTGATGACTGAATAATCACGGCCGACGGAATAAAGGGTGGGAATGACGTTAAAATATTCAAGCTCCAGCAGCAATCCATAACCGATAACGGCAACGGAAGCAATGATCAGGGCTCCTCTTCTGCCCAGAAATATTGCAGAATAAATGATCACCAGTGTATAAAGCAGAGAATAATTGCTGCCGATGCTGCCCGTCAGATAAACTAAAAAAGAAATCAGGCAAATATCGACAACCAATTGCGTATACACATTCAGATAATAATACTTTTCTTTTCCTAAAAGCAGTGTATAAAATACTGACAATAAATACATCAAAACAATCACAGCATAAACAGAATACAGCAGCGTCGATGAAACTGGGAGCACGGACCTCAGTGTACCGAGGACGAAAACAACCAGTAAGAAAATGGAGACGATGGTCACTCTGCCGACAATCAGCAGCTTGAGCCTCTGCCAGGTTCTTAAATCGTGGTTCATTTTTGGGTTCATGTTTTTCTTCCGAATTTCACCGACTGAAATAATATTTTTCATTTTATAACATTTTATAATTTTTCGCTAATTATTTGAGATTTTATAATGAATCACCTCGCAGCAAGCTACAGATAATTAACGCTCGGCCCGCGTGAGCGGGATAAAAGACGACTTTTCGCTTATGCGCAGACCTTTACTCTA
>CAZXIP010000004.1:6015-11793 GCA_964640755.1 uncultured Smithella sp.
CCCGCGTGAGCGGGATAAAAGACGACTTTTCGCTTATGCGCAGACCTTTACTCTATCCCATGATCGCTCTGATGGCCGGCATCCTGGTCGGCAACTGGGTTACCCTGCCCTCCATCCTTCCGCCGGTCTTAATGATTGCAGTACTAATTTTTTTAATCCTCTGTATCAAAATGAAGTGGAACAGGACCATTTTCCTTCTGATGATCAGTCTCATGCTGATCGCAGGGCTGTTTGATGCACAAAGACAACAATACCTGTCTCAAAACGATCATCACATTGTTCATCAGGCCAAACGAGGAAAACAGACCGTTGAAGGCATCGTTACGGCCACGGACCAGATTTCCGCGGACAAATATTCCCTGATTGTCCGCTGCAGGAGAATTTTAAAAAATCATTCCTATTACCCGGTTTCTGGCCTGATCCGCCTTACGATCCCCTCTTCTCTCTCCTTCCAGTATGGTGATTTCATCCGCTTTCATACTTCAATAAAAAGGATACACAGTTTCCATAATCCGGGAAGCTTTGATTATGAACGTTATCTCAACCGCCAGGGAATTTATGTTGCGGGATTTATCGCCGACAGTGCGGGAATTGTTTTGATCAGACACAATACGGCAAGCGGGATCAAGCTGCAGCTTGAAACGTTTCGCGCATATTTAAAACAGTTGATTTACGCCAACGCTCCATCCCCTGAAAGAGAAATTCTTGAAGCCATGATCCTTGGCAATCAAAAAACGATTCCAGCGGACGTACGGGACAATTTTGCAAAAACAGGCACTTCCCATATATTGTCCATTTCCGGTCTGCATGTCGGCATGGTAGCTTCGGCCGGCTTCTTAATCGCTTTGATGCTTTTGAAATCATCCGAATATTTAATGCTCAGATTCAACATCATAAAAATGGCTACGGCTGCCGCTTTTATGCCGGTTGCGATTTACGCCCTGGTTGCCGGAATGGGCACAACCGTCCTTCGCTCAACCCTCATGACACTCGCTTTCCTGACCGCGCTGCTGATCGGCAAACAAAAAGATCTTTATAATATTCTTTTCTTCGCAGCGCTGGTTATCCTGATTATCGCACCTGAATCCCTTTTTGAAATTTCTTTTCAATTATCCTTCAGTGCTGTTCTGGCCATTGTCTTCATCATGTCGAAATTAAACACTTCAACAATCCCGATGCCTACGGCTTTACCCGGCCCAGTGCAGTCGCTGATTCGCCGGGTTTTTGTCTTCATTCTGGTGTCTGCCGCCGCCACGCTGGGTACACTGCCCATCATTGTCTACTATTTTAACCGTGTCTCCACCGTGACATTGATTGCTAATCTTATCGCGGTACCGCTGATGGGCATGCTGACTCTGATACCATGCATGGCTTTTATACTGACGGCCCTTTTCTCACCCTGGCTGGCGGGCTTCCTAATCAAGGCTGCTTCATTTTTTACCGGCATGGCCGTTGCAGCCATCAACTGGCAGGCTTCCCTGTCCTGGTCTTCCTTCAGCTTTATCAAGCCGAACATCGCGGAGATCGTGCTTTTTTATATTATTCTCTTTCTGCTCCTTTCCCTGAAAACCAATCAGAGTGAAAAAAAGGCCGGGAAGCATAAAATCAATCGTCCTTTTTTGATCAAAACAGCACTTATCATTGCCCTGATACTGATGATTCCCGATATTATTTATGTGACGTTCAAAGAACAATACTCCACAGACATTAAAGTAACAGCCATTGATGTCGGACAGGGTTCAGCCACACTGTTCCAATTGCCCAGCGGAGTGAACATGCTGATTGACGGCGGAGGTTTTTATGACAGTACATTTGACATGGGGAAATTGGTGATTGCCCCGTTTCTTTATGCCAAAAGAATCAGAAAAATCGACATTGTTGTTCTGACCCATCCGCACCCTGACCATCTTCAGGGTTTAATTTATATCCTTAAAAACTTTGATGTCCGGGAAGTATGGTGCACGGGAGTAAAGGCGGAAAATGATCTTTTCCGGCTGTGGGAAAAAACCATCTCCGAGAATAAAATAAATATGAAGCAGCTTTCTTCACAGGCGCCGCCTGTCAATATCTCCGGTGTCCAAATCCATTTTCTCTGGCCTTTGCCTCCAACCAGCCGCGGGGATCGGGAAACATCGAAGGATGAAATCAATGATTCCTCTCTGGTTATGAAGATCACCTACGGGACCAAAAGCCTTCTGGTCACCGGAGATATTTCCTCCCACGTTGAAACCCGTTTGATCGAGTCGGGACAAGACCTGAAAAGCAATGTTCTTTTCGTCCCGCACCATGGCTCAAACCACTCCAGTTCTCTGGATTTTATTCGTGCCGTTTCATGCCGTTATGCCATCATCAGTGCCGGCAAAAGAAACGTCTTCCGTCATCCACATCCTGATGTTCTTGATCGCTTCACATCTACTGGTGCCGGTATTTTCCGAACCGACAAACATGGAGCAATTTCGGTCAATTCGGACGGTAATAGCATGAGGATTACACCATGGCTTAAAAATACCCTTCCGGAAGACCGACCTTAAGAATATTTCATTGCCAACTTTTTGGTGATGTGCTAGAAAGCTTTGATTTATTTGTGAAACTCAAATTTCGTGTGACGGGGAGGCAAGATCCGGCACCGGATTTTCAGGGCAAAGACATCTGCCCCGGCAAAGCTTAGGATTGGTATATGGAAAAAATTACAGCCATTAAGGGGATCAAAGATATTTTACCGCCGGATTCCCCAATCTGGCACAAGGTGGAGTTGACTGCCCGCAGTATATTTGAATGCTTCGGTTTTTTCGAAATCCGTGTGCCGATCATGGAGAAAACCGCGTTATTCCAGCGCAGCATCGGGGAGACCACCGATATCGTTGAAAAAGAAATGTACACCTTTCGCGACCGGAACGATGAACTTATTACGCTGCGCCCTGAAGCCACTGCATCGGTCATTCGTGCCTATATTGAACATAACCTTTCGGCGTCAGACCCCGTCACAAAACTGTATACGATAGGCCCGATGTTTCGGAGAGAGAGGCCGCAGAAAGGCCGTTTCCGGCAGTTCCACCAGATTGACGTGGAGTTGTTCGGTGATGACACACCGGCCTCTGACGCGGAAGTGATCTTCATGCTGATGTATTTCCTGCAAACATTGGGTATTGAAAAATTATCGCTCGAGATCAATTCGTTGGGCTGTAAAGCGTGCCGCCCGGTTTTTTCCAAATCCGTTGTCGAGTATCTGAAAGGTTCGGAAGACGCGCTCTGCCCTGACTGCCAGAGACGCATTCACACCAACCCCCTGCGCGTTTTTGACTGCAAGGTGGAATCCTGCAATGCAATCATTGCAGGCGCACCGAGCATATTGAATTATCTTTGCGAAGAATGCTCGGATCATTTTTCACAGGTTCAGGATTACCTCCAGGATCTGAAACTGCTTTTTGAAATCAATCCCCGGATGGTGCGTGGCCTCGATTATTACACGAAGACTGCCTTTGAAGTAAAATCCGGTGCGCTGGGAGCACAGAATTCCCTGGCTGGAGGCGGCCGATACGACGGTCTGGTCAGCTTTTTGGGTGGCCCGGACGTACCCGGCATCGGATTCGGCATCGGGATGGAAAGGCTCATTGACTGTATGCCTCCGTCCGATCAATCATCCCGTCGGACGGATATTTTTATTGCCGCACTGGGTGCCCGTGCGCAGAAAATTGCTTTCGGCCTGACCCAGGAACTTCGCAGAAGAGGAATCAGCGCCGCCATGGATTATGCAAATAAAAGCCTGAAGAGTCAGATGAAGCGAGCCGATAAATTGAAGAGCGCCTACGCGTTGATTTTCGGTGACAAGGAAATGGATGAAGCAAGAGTAGAATTGCGGGACATGAACACCAAAAACCAAAAAAGTCTGCCTCTGGATCATTTGCTGGAGGATCTGACAAATATTTTAAAGAAGAGGGAATAATTTTGTGAGCCAGTTTATTTCAAAAGATAAAAGAACACATTATTGCGGTAGTTTAACCGAATCAGATAATGGCAAAGAAGTCGTTTTAATGGGATGGGTACATCGAAGACGCGATCATGGCGGTGTGATTTTTGTCGATTTACGTGACCGCGAAGGCATTGTGCAAATTGTTTTCAACCCGGAAACGGGGGAAACCGTCCACGGAGAAGCCCACAAAATCCGCAGTGAATATGTTCTGGCGGTAAAAGGCAAAGTGCGAAGACGTCCGGAAGGAATGAGTAATCCGGAACTTAAAACCGGTCAGGTGGAAGTCCTTATTTCCGACCTGGAAATTCTCAATGATTCCAAAACTCCTCCCTTCTCTTTCGACGATGAAGACATTTCAGAAAACATCCGCCTGAAATACCGTTACCTTGATTTGCGCCGTCCGGCGATCCAAAAGAACCTGTTTCTGCGCAGCCGTCTGGCGGCGGCAACGCGCCGGTACTTTGAAGAAAACGGATTCATCGAAGTCGAAACCCCGTTTCTGACCAAAAGCACGCCGGAAGGCGCGCGTGACTATCTGGTACCCAGCCGCATTAATAAAGGAACATTTTATGCCCTGCCGCAATCGCCTCAAATCTTCAAGCAGCTGCTGATGGTGTCGGGATTCGACCGTTATTATCAGATTGTCAAATGCTTCCGTGATGAGGATCTTCGCGCCGACCGTCAACCCGAATTCACACAGATTGACGTCGAAATGTCCTTTATCACGGAGGAAGACATCATGCAGATGATGGAAGGCCTGATGGCGTCAATATTCAAGGCCTGCCTGGGTAAAGAACTTGTACTTCCCCTGCCCAGACTGACCTACGCCGACGCGATCAGCCGCTATGGCAAGGACAATCCCGACGTGCGCTTCGGCATGGAAATCAAGGATATCACCGACATCGTGAAAAACTCCGGCTTTAAGCTGTTTGTGGAAGTCGCCGCACATGGCGGTGTAATTAAGGCTATTAATGCCTGTCAGGCCTCCGGCCTATCCCGAAAAGACCTGGACGGTCTTGCTGAATTTGTAGCCATTTATGGCGCGAAGGGCCTGGCCTGGGCAAAAGTCAACGCTGCCGACTGGACATCTCCCATCTTTAAATTCCTGAAGCCTGAGGAAATCACAGGCATAGGGCAGACGTTAAACGCCAAAGAAGGCGACATCATTTTCTTTGTCGCCGACACCCCCAAAGTGGTTCACGATTCTCTGGGGAATTTACGTGTGCACCTTGCCAGGAAACTGAACCTGATCGATCCTGATGCGTTGGGTTTCACCTGGGTTACGGAATTTCCGCTCATGGAATACTCGGAAGCGGAAAAACGGTATGTCTCCACGCATCATCCCTTCACATCTCCATTCTTGGAAGATCTGCCCTTGATGACCACCGATCCGGGAAAAGTCAGAGCCCGGGCCTACGACCTGGTTCTGAACGGTTCGGAAATCGGCGGCGGCAGTATCCGTATTCACCGCAAGGACATTCAGGCACAGGTTTTCAGCGCCCTGGGGTTGAGTGACGAAGAAGCCAGGTTGAAATTCGGATTCCTGCTGGATGCTTTAGAATACGGGGCACCTCCGCACGGCGGGCTGGCCTTCGGTCTGGACCGACTCACCATGATTATGACGAATGCAGAGTCCATTCGGGACGTGATTGCATTTCCAAAAACACAAAAAGCGGCCTGTCTGCTATCCGACGCACCGTCGAAAGTCAGCATTGAACAACTGATGGAATTGTCGCTGAAAATTGTTTAAGGGAGTCATGGATACATGAACGTTTATCAAAATGGAGGTCACATGAAAACAGAGAGCA
>CAZXIP010000004.1:11893-17933 GCA_964640755.1 uncultured Smithella sp.
GAGCAAAACGGATCTGCCTGGTGCAATCCTGACAGGAGCGAACCTGAACGGCGTGACATGGAAAGACGGGGCAAAATGCAAAACGCCTTCAATCGGACAGTGCAACAAATAAAATATTCCTTCATCAGGAGGGATAACATAATGCCCACTTCTATTGAATAATTTCAATAAAGTAAAAAAGCAGAACCATATAGCACTAATGCAGAGATGAATTTGCCATCGTTTCCCCGATTGCATTCTTCGCATGATCGTGAGCCAGAATCAGGTACATTGCCGGAACGACAAACAGGGTGAACAGTGTACCGATGGCAATACCGGTTGTGATCACCAGACCCATGTTGTAGCGGCCCGCCGCGCCGGCACCGTCGGCAAATACCAGTGGCATAACCCCCAGCACCATGGCAGCCGTGGTCATCAGAATCGGCCGCAATCGGGTAGCGGCCGCCTGTTCGATGGCTTCCCGCTTCGTTTTCCCTTCGCGCTGCAGATCATTGGCAAACTGCACGATCAGAATACCATGTTTGCTGATCAGCCCGATGAGCGTCACCAGACCCACCTCCGTATAAATATTCAGGCTGGCATCCCCGACACCAAGGCTGATAAAAATCAACGCCCCGCAGATGGACATGGGTACGCTGACCAGCACAATGATCGGGTCGCGGAAGCTTTCAAACAAAGCGGCCAGACACAGAAAAATGATAATCATCGCGAAAGCAAAAGTAATCAGCAGCGCGCTGGACTCTTTGATATACTGCCTCGACTCTCCGCTGTAATCAATACTGTAGCCCTCGGGCAACACTTTCGCGGCAATGGTCTTGAGATTCTCCAGCCCTTCCCCCAGCGTAATGCCGGGACTGAGAATACCGGATATCGTGGAGGAGTTGAGCTGCTGGAAATGATTGATAGATACGGGCACCGCCGCCGTCTCGATCGTGGCGAAGGTGGAAATTGGAATGGATTCGCCACTGGCGGTCCTGGCCTGATAGTTCATCAGCTGGTCCGCCGTGAGTCTTTCACTTTGTTTGACCTGCGGGATGACCTTATACGAACGGCCTGATATGCTGAAGTAATTGACATACCCACCGCCCAGCATGGAGGCCATGGCCGTGCCGACATCCTGCATGGTGAGTCCCATCTGAGCCGCCTTATCCCGATCAACATTCAGGGTGGTCTGCGGTTTGTTGATTTTCAGATCGGTATCCACGTACATGAACAAACCGCTTTTCTTCACCTCCTGCAGAAAGGTCTGCGAGACTTCATCAAGCCTGGCAAAGGAATCTGTCGTACCGATGACAAACTGCACCGGCAAACCTTCTCCCGAACCGGGCAGAGGGGATGGTTCAAAAATCACCACGCTTGCACCGGCAATCTTGCTGATCCTGTTTTGCATTTCCGGCTGAAGTGTTTTAGTCGTACGAGTGCGTTTATCCCACGGCTTGAGGACAAGACCGGTAAATCCTGAATTAAGACCCGTGAGCCCTTCGACCTGGAAAATGTGGGCGATTTCCGGGATGTCCGCAAGCAGTTGGGCCACCTGCAGAGAATAGATCTGCGTCTGTTGAAGCGTTGCATCCGGGGCAGCGGTCAGCATGCCCATGATAAAGCCCTGGTCTTCCTGCGGCGCCAGTTCGCTTTTGGAATTCGCAAACAGGAAATAATTACTCCCGAGGATGAGAGCGGCAAAAACGACGACCACGGGCACGGAGTTGAATGCGCCTCGCAATAATTTAGTATAACTGTTGCGCAACCGGTTAAACTGCCGGTCGATAAATTCCGTAAAACGGTGACGCTCATCGGGACCTGAGACTTTCAGAAAGCGCGAGCACATCATGGGGGAGAGCGTGAGCGCAACCACGGCCGAGACAAACACCGCGCCGGCCAGCGTATAGGCAAACTCGGTGAAAAGCGCGCCGGTCAGGCCGCCCATAAATCCAATGGGTAAATACACGGCAATCAGCACCACCGTCATGGCAATGATCGGTCCTCCCAATTCGCGGGCGCCCATAATCGCCGCCTGCATCAGTCCGACACCTTTTTCGATGTGACGCTGAACGTTTTCCACAATAATAATGGCGTCATCCACCACCAATCCAATGGCCAGAACCAGCGACAGCAGCGTCATCAGGTTGATGGTGTATCCCAGAGCCAGCATGATGATAAAGGTGCCGACAAGTGACAGGGGGATGGCCACCGTGGGGATGATCACGGAACGGATGGAACCCAGGGACAGGAAGATCACCAATGTGACAATCAGCAAGGCTTCTATCAGCGTGATGACAACTTCTTTAATGGAGCTGTCCACGTAATCAGTTGCATCATAAACAATATTGCCTACCAGCCCTTCCGGCAGCTGCTTTTCAATTCCCGGAAAAACCTCGACCACCCTGTCGCATACCGAAAGCAGGTTGGCGTTGGGGGCTACTTTGATGCTCATAAAGACGGCGGATTTACCGTCGAAACGCACGGTCATATCATAGTTATCCGCGCCGAGCGTGATGTTGGCGACGTCTTCCAGGCGAACGATCGCACCATTTACGGATTTAATCACCAGCTTGCGAAACTCCTCCACCGTGTGCAGTCCAGTTGCCGCCGTGAGATCCACCGTCACCATTTGTCCTTTGGTCCGGCCCAGCGCGGAGATGAAGTTGTTGGCAGTCAACGCATTCGACACATCCCTGGCGGTCAAGCCATAGGCAGCCATCTTATCTGGATCAAGCCAGGCTCTCAGAGCAAACTCCTGTTTGCCGAGAATCTCAGCGGTTTGAACGCCTTCCACTGCTTGGAGCTTCGGCTGCACCACACGGATCAGATAGTCTGTGATATTGTTTGTCGGCAGGGTCTTGCTGGAAAATCCGATGATCATAGAACCCATATCCTCACCGGTGGATATCGTAATCACCGGCTGCTGCGCGTCCCTGGGCAACTGGTTGAGTACAGCGTTGACCTTGGTATTGATTTCAGAGAGAGCCACATTGGCGTCGTAATTGAGGCGCATGTTCGCGGTAATGGTGCTCATACTTTGCTGGCTTACTGAGGTGAGATAGTCAATCCCGTTGGCCTGAGCGATAGAATTTTCCAGCGGGGTAGTGATAAAACCGGAGACCAGTTCCGGATCAGCCCCTGTATAGATAGTGGTGACTTTAACCACCGCGTTTTGCGTTTTCGGATACTCGCGGACCGGTAGCAGACTAATGGAACGAAGACCCAACACCAGAATGAGCAGGCTTAAAACCGTGGCCAGCACGGGCCGTTTAATGAAAATATCGGTAAATTTCATAAAGGAGTTTCTCCGTCACGGATCCCTGGGGGCAGGATGGGGATCATTGGACGGCGGCGCCGCGTTGTTGATTACCACAGGACTGCCGTGCTTGAGTTTGAGCTGACCGCTTGTTACCACGCGTTCATGCTCTTTAATACCTTTGAGTATGGCCACCTGGTCTCCCCGCGCTGGTCCCAGCGTGACAAAAGTCTGCCGGACAACAAGCGACGGTTTACCTGTCTCGTCTTGATCTTTTTCCTCCACAACATAAACCGTTTCACCGTAAGGGTTGAAGGTCACGGCTGTCCGGGGGATCGTCAGATAACGTTCGGGTTTGCCCGCCTGAACCTTGATGGTCGCATACATGCCCGGGAGCAGTTCGTGCCGGGGATTGGCCAGGACTGCTTCGATCTGGACATTGCGGGTTTGCAAATCAACTTTCGGACTGATGGCGGAAATCCTGCCATTGAATTTTTTGTTTGGGTAGGTATCTGTGCCGGCCACAACCGCCTGTCCCACGGCAATCCGGGACAGTTCCTGCTGCGGCAGATAGAAATCGATATAAATCGAATCAAGCGCCTGCAGCGTAACAATTTTTTCACCCGCATTCAGATACTGGCCGGGATTAACCGCACTGATACCCAGACGGCCCGCGAAAGGCGCACGGATCGATTTTTTAATCACCTGGGCTTCCTGCTGGGCCACCTGCGCCTGTTTGACTTTCAAATCGGCGGCATCTGCCTCCAGGGAAGCCCGGCTCACCGCCTGGGCGAGAAATTGCTTCTTATTCCGTTCATAGACGGTTTTCGACAGGTCACGGGCCGCCGTCAGGGTCTTTAATTGAGCAACGTCGGCATCGGCATTGAGTTGTACAAGCAGGCTTCCGGCCTTAACATTATCACCGGATTTAAAATTAACACTTTGCACCAGACCTGCAATTTCATTGGCCACTTCAACACCACGAAAGGCTCGTAGCGTGCCCACGGCTGAAATTTGCGGCTGCCATTCATCCATGACGGCCGGAGTTTCTGATACGGTGACCGTCGGGGCGCCGCCTGCTGACATGTATTTTTTCATCATGTAGGATCTGAATCCCATATACCCGAAAACGCCACCAAAAATCACACCAACAATGATTAGCATGATGACCATTTTTTTAGTCATTCTTTGTCACCTCATCAAAATTTTGATGCTGATGCAAACCGCTTGATTTGCCCTTTTCTTTTAAATCGGCATCTTCAGACATCGATTCCCGATTCCACCAGCCGCCGCCCAGGGCCTGAAAAAGCGCGGCGGTGTCCGCATACTGCTGCGCCTGCGCGTTAATGAGGCTGATCCGAGTTTTCTGATAATCCCGCTGGGCCGTGAGGAGCAGTGGATAACTCACCGCACCCAGCTGATATTGTGTTTCACTTAGCTTTAGTGCGGCTTTCGCGGCGGCCTCGGCTTCGGTCTGTGCCCGCAAGGTTTGGGCGTCACTCTCCAGGGCGCGTAGCACATCCGCCACGTCCTGAAAGGCTTTCAAAACTGTATGACGGTATTGCGCCGTGGCCTGATCGTAGGCGGCAACAGCACTCCTGCGTTTGGCGCTGAGTTCTCCGCCGCGGAAAACCGGCTGCAAAAGGCTGGCCCCCAGATTCCAGGCGATGCTTTGTCCACCGAAGAGAATGGCGTCACCGATTGCCTGAAATCCATAACCGGCGCTCAGGGTAATTTGCGGATAAAGATTGGCCGTTGCCACGCCGACGGCCGCGCATGCCTTGTGCAGCAAGGCTTCGGAAGCACGTATGTCGGGACGCTGGCGGGCTAGAAGCGAAGTCAGAGTGACCGGCAAAGATTCGGGCAACCGCAACATTTCGAGTTTGAACTCAGGCGCTTGGCCGCTGGCGGGGAACTGGCCGGTTAGCACCATCTGTGCATGACGGGTCAGGTCCAGCTGTTTTTCGATAGGCGGCAATCCGGCTTTCGTCATGGCCAGTTGCGTTTCCTGTGACAACACCACCGCTTTGGATACCGCACCCAGCTCAAATTGTTTTCTAATCACATCCAGTTGTTTTTGCTCTGCGGCGATGATTTCTCTGATTGCTTTAATCTGTTCCCGCAGGGATGCCTCCTGAATAGCCGACGTGACAATGTTGGCCGTCAAGGTCAGGTAAGTCCCCTCATAAATGTAATACTGATAATCAACCTCGGCCTGGTAGGCTTCCATCTGGCGCCGTCCGCCGCCGAAAATGTCAAGCGTATAGGAAACGTTAACGGACGTATTATAAAGGTTGAACATACTGCTGTCGCCGGTGTTAACATTGCCGGAGGTTCGCTGACGCGTTGCCTGGATACCGGCATTGACGGCCGGAAACAAAATAGATCCTCTTACCGCGCGCAGATCTTCTTCGGCCTTGATGAGCGCCGCCTGAGCGGCTGCCAGTGACGGACTGTCCGCCAGGCCCTGCTTAATTATTCGATCGAGCTCCGGGGAATGAAATACCATCCACCACCGGGCAGGCAGGTCTTCGGCAAAGACAAAGTGATGCGCGTCAGCGCTTTCTGAAGGCGTCTTGGCCAATTTGGAAGGCAGAGGTGTTGCCGTATAGCTTCCGGGCGGGGCAAGATCCGGCAAGCGAAAATCAGGACCTACGGCACAACCGGTTATGGTAATGAAGACAAGTGGAACAAAGCTAATCAGCGGGAAAAATGTTTTCATGACTCGTGATTGATAAGAACTTCCTTTTGTATAGTTAAGTATAGAAGTCGTGCTCTTGTGTGTCAAGAGGATTTTGGGGA